>JAEDLO010000030.1 GCA_016295245.1 Bacteroidales bacterium
CAGCTGCCGCTTTTCGAATGCCCGACTGAACGTTTTCAGCCGGGCATTCTTGTTTATTGACGAATTCGGAAATTCCTTACTATATTTGTCTGTTATGAATGATAAAGCGTCAATTTGGAATAGCGCAGGCAAGGCAGGCCTTGCCCTCGGCGGTGTGTCCGCAGCATACCTTCTTATCGTACAGCTGCTTTCGAAGATTCAGGAACCTTCTCTGGGACTTGTCATACTCATCAATGTATCAACCACTATACTGTGGGCAGCTAAGCTCTTCTTCTGCATTTATCTGATGAAAGTCTTTATGAAGAAGTATGCTGCCACAGATCCGGAAATCGACAACTCCAGGACTTTCCGTTTCGGCACCCTGGCTGCTCTCTTTTCAGCCCTTATCTATGCGGCAGCCTATATGGCCTACATCACCTTCATAGACCCCGACATCTTTGCCCAGTCGCTTGATATCCTCAGGGATAACCCTATGATGGATTCTGCAACTCTTGAAGCCGTCGAAGAGATGATACCGTCAATGCCGACCTACGCCTTCTTCGGGAATCTGATTTATTGTACCCTTTATGGCACGATTGTATCAGCCATCCTATCAAGGAACATACCTTCAAGCAATCCTTTTGAAAACCAGCAGTAATGGATATTTCCGTAATCATACCTTCCTACAACGAAAGGGAGTCGCTTCCTGAGCTCATCGCCTGGATAGACCGGGTGATGCAGGAGCACAGCTTCAGCTATGAAATCCTCGTCATTGACGACGGCAGCACCGACGGCAGCTGGACCGAAATCCAGGCCTTGTCCGAAAAGTATCCTGCCCTTCACGGCCTTTCTTTCCGCCGTAACTACGGGAAGTCCGCAGCCCTGTATTGCGGATTTGAGAGGGCTAAGGGTACGGTCGTCTTCACTATGGACGCAGACCTTCAGGACTCTCCTGACGAGATCCCCGAGATGTACAGGATGATAGTCGAGGAAGACTATGACCTGGTTTCCGGCTGGAAGAAACACCGCAAGGACAACACCTTCACCAAAAACCTTCCATCCAAGCTATACAACGCTACAGCCCGCCGCATTACCGGCATCAAGCTTCACGACATGAATTGTGGCCTCAAAGCATACAAAAACGAGGTTGTAAAGAGTGTCGAAGTCTATGGGGAGATGCATCGCTACATCCCTTATCTCGCCAAGAATGCCGGTTTCTGCAAGATCGCAGAGAAGGAGGTGCACCACCAGAAACGCAAGTACGGAAAGAGCAAGTTCGGCCTCGAACGCTTCGTGAACGGTTTTCTTGACCTGCAGTCCCTCTGGTTCCTTAGTACTTTCGGCAAGAAACCGATGCACTTCTTCGGCTACAGCGGGCTTGCGATGTTCTTCATCGGCTTCGTGATAACCATCTGGATTATTGTTGACAAGCTGGTCTGTCAGGCAAACGGCCTGAAGTTCCGTCCTGTCACCGACCAGCCGCTCTTCTATCTTGCCCTTCTGGCAATCATCCTCGGTGTGATGCTTTTCCTCGCCGGCTTCGTCGGCGAAATGATCGCCCGCTCCTCATCCGAGCGCAACAAGTACAACATCAAATCAGAACTCTAGAATAAGAAACCGTTCCCCCAGGGGTAGCTCCTCCTTAGACCTTCCGCGCTTCGCGCTCCATCCCGTCTCTCGCTTCGCTCGAGACACCCGCTCACGAAGCCGCGGGCGGCTACGGGTCTAAGGAGGAGCTGCCCCTGGGGGAACAGCCCTCAAATCAGTACTGTACTAGTTGTCGAGATACTCCTTGAACTCGATTTCAACGATGCGCAACTCGTGCGAAGGCTTTTCGGCGCCTTTGGCCTTGAAAAGATCCAATTCGCCGGCCGCCGGGGCGACAACCTCCACGATGCCGCTGAACGCATCCGCATCAGCCGACGCTCCCTTGAGCTTGACGGTCATACTGCGGGTCATCACCGGCTTGAGCTTGAGGTGGACATAACCGAGGCTGCGCTCCGTATCACCTGCCCATACGAGCTCGTCGCCGGCGTAAATCTCCAGCGGATAGCTGCGCATACGCCAGCCTGTAAGCTTGATGCATACCTCGTCAACCTGAGCCATACGGCCGAAGTTATAGGTGATCCAGGCATTCTGGAGCTGGCCGTCATTGGTCCACTCGCTCAGCTCGTTGTCGTCAAAGCTGCAGCTAACCTTGTCGGCATTGGCCCCGGCAGTCGCGCTTACGATTTCCACATCCACTGCCCTGTCAAAATATGAAGGCCCCTGAGGAGTCGGGCCGCGGTCGAGCCTGCAGGCGAGATGATCACCCGGGATGAAGCTGCTCAGGCCGCCCTTGACTTCGAACGGAAGTGTCTCGAGCTCAATGCTTGCGCCCTTGAGGCCCTCGGCGCTAGCGCTGAGGATTACCTTGCCGGCTGTGGTGGTAGAACGCAGGATGGCCCTGTTTACGCCGCACTCAACCGGGAAGTCCTTGGCGAGGATGAAGTTTTCGTGGCCCTGGGCAAGGCCGCCGCGCCACTCTGCCGGGCCTTCGAGGCTGTAGTGGATGCTGTTGTTCGCGAGCGGGCATCTGCGTCCCTGCGCATCCACGACCTCGATTTCAACGAGGGCGACATCTGCGCCGTCAGCCTTCCAGCCGTCAGGGTTCTCAATGGTCTTGAGACGGATTGCGTAAGGCTCGCCCGAGGTCTGGAGGCTCGCGCTTGCGACCGGCTTGCCGTCTTTGTATGCCGTTGCCTCAAGCACGCCCGGCTCGAAGGCCACATTGTCGAAGGTGAAGAGGAACTCCGCCTCCCTGCGCGGTTGCGGCAGCTCGCGTCCGTTGAGCTTGAGGCTCACACAATCGCCGGTAGAGACGACATATACAGGCTTCACCGTGCCTGGCTCGTAGTTCCAGTGCCCCACGATGTGGATGCCGTCCTGCTCGATGTCCACCCAGCCGTTCCACATCACCTTGTGGGCGAAATAGCTGTCCTTAGGGATACGGAGCGGATCGACCACGCCGCTGCGGCGGTAGTTCTCCACGCCTCGGAAGTGGGTGTTGGAATCGGAGAAGATGATCTTTGCGCCGCCGGAGCTGATGCGCCTGCCGGAGCCGGCCCTCTCGCGATAATAGTCATACCAGCGCCTGACGTGCTCGACCACGAACTGGTCCTGATTGTGGTTGTACGGCGCCGCATTGCCCTTCACGCTGGTGTTGGAAGCGGCTGAGTGGAAGGAGCTGTTGCCTTCGCCCTCCTTGTGGTAAGGGTAAGACCAGTCATCCCAATACTTCCTCAGACCCTCGTCGCGGCAGTACTCGGACGCCCAGAACGGGTGATGCGCGCTCTTGTTGATATATAGCATCTCGCCGCCGTACTCCGCTTCGCGGATGTCAAGCATCTCGCGGCTGCCGATTGCCCGACCGCCATAGAAATCATACTCGTCGCGGATTGCCTTCATCTCGAGCATATGCTCGCGGCTGATCGACTCGTTGCCGCTCTCATAGAAGAGTATGGACGGGTTGTTGCGGTTGTAGATGATGGCATCGCGCATCAGCTCGGTGCGCTGTCTCCACTGCTCGCCCACGGCGTCCTTTTCGGCGTCGCCCGCCGGCATCGCCTGGATGAGGCCGACCCTGTCGCAAGACTCCACGTCCTGCTTCCAAGGGGTCACGTGCATCCAGCGCACGAAGTTGCCGTTGCAGCCGATCATCAGGTCATTGGAGTAGTCGCTCAGCCACGCGGGAACGCTCATTCCGAGGGCAGGCCACTCGTTGGAGGTGCGCTGCGCGAAGCCCTTGAGCTGCAGCACGCGGTCGTTGAGCCATACCTTGCCTTCGGCAAAGCGCGTCTTGCGGAAGCCGGTGCGGGTGTTGACGCTGTCCACTACCCGGCCGTCCACCACCAGCTCGGTCACTACATTATAGAGGTAGCCGTAGCCCCAGCTCCAGAAGTGCAGGCCGCTGACATCCTTGCTGGCCTTGAGAGTGAGGGTCTGCCCCGGTTCGAGAGTCTTCTGCTCTCCCTCCCAGGAGTCAACAAGCCGGCCGTCAAGGTCATAAAGCTTCACCCTGAAGAGGGTGGCCGACGGCCCTGCGCTCTCGTTGCGCACCTGGGATTCGGCGTTGATGACAGCCTTGCCCTCCTTGAGCCTGAAGTCCGAGGCGTAGATGTAAGTGCCTGTGGTCTTGAGGTTTGAATAAAGGGGAAGGGTCTGGTACACCAGGCCCGTGGTGTGGAGCCAGACATTCTTCGGCAGACCGCCGTAGTTGGCGTTGAAGTTCTTGTTGCTCCACTGATACTTCACGCCCGTAGTCCTTTCGGCGAAGTCCCAGTCATTGTCCACGCGCACGGCTATGACATTCTCCCCTGCCTTCACGTACGGGCTCAGGTCGAAGCCGAAGGCCATCACGCCGTTTTCGTGGCTGCCGACCTTCTTGCCGTTTACATAGACGTCTATGCCCTGACGGGCACCTTCGAACTCAATGAAGACCTTGCCCTTGACGGCGGCCTTCGGGAGCTTGAAGTGCTTGCGGTACCAGACGGTGGAGTCTGTCAGATCGTGGATATCGACGCGGAAGGCTTCGTCTTCATTGAAGGCGTGGGGGAGTGTCACCTTCTGCCATCCGCTGTCATTGAAAGAGACCTTGGCGGCCGAAGGAAAGTCTCCAACCTTCATCAGCCAGCCGGGGTTGAAATTGTACTTCTCGCGCGCTGACAGGGTCAGGCACGCAAGAACGCTCATAATGATTGTTGCAAGGGTATTTTTCATAGGACAAATATAGAAAGATTTATTATCTTTGTGGGCTTAAAAACACTTGTATTATATGTTAACTATTGCATTTACTGACGGAACTATACGCCCTTGGGACGATGACGAGGCAAAAAGGATATTCTGGCACTCGTCAGCCCACCTTATGGCCGAGGCTCTTGAAGCCCTCTATCCAGGGGTGAAGTTTGGCGTGGGACCGGCCGTCGAAACCGGTTTTTATTACGACGTGGATCTTGGAGACAGGCAGATTTCCGAGTCTGATCTGCAGACCATAGAAAAGAAGATGCTCGAGCTGGCAAAGACCAAGGAGACATTCGAGCGCAAGGAGGTTTCGAAGGCCGATGCGATGGACTACTTCACCAAAAAAGGTGACAAGTACAAGTGCGAACTCATCGACGCCCTCGAGGACGGCACCATCTCATTCTACACCAACGGCGCCTTCACCGACCTCTGCCGCGGTCCTCACGTAAAGCACGTCGATGACATCAAGGCCGTCAAGCTCACCGCCATCGCCGGTGCATACTGGAAGGGCGACCAGAGCCGCGAGCAGCTCACCCGCATCTACGGTGTGACCTTCCCTAAGAAGTCAATGCTCGACGAATACCTCAAGATGCTCGAAGAGGCAAAGAAGCGCGATCACCGCAAACTCGGCAAGGAGATGGAGCTCTTCACCTTCTCGAACCGCGTCGGCCTCGGCCTTCCGCTCTGGCTGCCGCGCGGCTCACAGATGCGCTACACCCTCGAGCAGTTCCTGCGCAAGAAGCAGGCTGAGATGGGTTACCTCCAGGTCGTTACTCCGCACATCGGTGCCAAGGACCTCTATGTAACCTCAGGCCACTACGCAAAATACGGAAAGGACTCTTTCCAGCCTATCCATACCCCTCAGGAGGGCGAAGAGTATATGCTCAAGCCTATGAACTGCCCTCACCACTGTGAGATTTTCCGCAGCAGCCCGCACTCATACCGCGACCTGCCTCTGCGCTACGCGGAGTTCGGTACTGTGTACCGCTATGAGCAGAGCGGCGAGCTCCACGGACTCACCCGTGTGCGCGGCTTTACCCAGGATGATGCCCACCTCTTCTGCCGCCCTGACCAGCTCAAGGAGGAGTTCTGCAAGGTGATAGACCTCATCCTCTATGTCTTCAAGACCCTCAATATGAATGAGTACAGCGCCCAGATCTCCCTCCGCCACCAGACCGACCACAGCAAGTACATCGGCTCCGAGGAGAATTGGGAGAAGGCTGAGAATGCCATCATCGAGGCGGCTAAGGAGAAGAACCTGCCTACCGTAGTCGAATATGACGAGGCCGCATTCTACGGTCCGAAGCTTGACTTTATGGTAAAGGACGCCCTCGGACGCAAGTGGCAGCTCGGAACCATCCAGGTTGACTACAACCTTCCTGAGCGTTTCCAGCTCGAGTATATCGACGCCGACGGTTCAAAGCAGAGGCCTGTGATGATCCACCGCGCACCGTTCGGTTCCATCGAGAGATTCACCGCCGTAGTGCTCGAACACACCGCCGGACACCTCCCGATCTGGCTTGCTCCGGATCAGGTCAAAGTGCTGCCAATCAGCGAAAAATACGCAGATTACGCAGAAAAAGTTTGCGAATTGCTTAAAAATTCCGAAATTCGCGCTTCCGTAGATTCCCGTAATGAGACTCTCGGAAAGAGAATCCGTGAGATATCACTTCTCAGGGTGCCTCTGATTGCGATTGTGGGTGAAAAGGAAGTAGCCGAAGGTACAGTATCGTTCCGCAGGGAAGGTGTTGACCAGGGCAGCCTTTCAGCCGCAGAATTCGTGGACTATATCAAAGCAGCAGTTGCTGAAGAATTAAAATAAATTAAGGAGGGCAAAGCTATAGCAGGACCTTTTAGACCGAAGCCTTCGGGCTTCAAACCAGGCGGCCGCAGGCCGGATCCTCGTCAGATGCAAAAACGCGACGAGAACGAACTCAATATCAACGGACAGATTACTGCCTCGCAGGTGCGTCTGGTCGGCGACAACATCGCCGAGCCGGGCATCTATCCGATATCCAAGGCTATGCAGATGGCCGACGAGCTCGAACTCGATCTCGTTGAGATCAGCGCAAAGGCCGATCCTCCTGTCTGCAAGATACTCGACTACCAGAAGTATCTCTACCAGCAGAAGAAAAAGGCCAAGGAGATCAAGTCCAATGCCGCCAAGGTCGTGATCAAGGAAATCCGTTTCGGTCCGAACACCGACGAGCACGATTTCCAGTTCAAACTCAAACACGCCCAGGAGTTCCTTCAGGAAGGTTCAAAGGTGAAGGCGACAATCTTCTTCCGCGGACGTTCCATTATGTTCAAGGACCAGGGCGAGAAGCAGCTCCTCCGTTTCGCTGTGGAGCTCGAGGCATACGGCAGAGCTGAGAATATGCCTGTCCTCGAGGGAAAGCGAATGACAATGATGTTAGCCCCTAACAAAAAGAAATAGGGCACTTATATTATTAACAATTAACAAATTAACACAATGGCAAAGCTTAAATCCAACTCCGGTGCCAAAAAGCGCTTCGCGCTTACCGGATCGGGCAAGATCAAGAGGAAGCACGCTTACCACAGCCACATCCTCACCAAGAAGACCAAGAAACGTAAGAGAAATCTCGATCATTTCGCTATGCTCGAGAAGGCAGACTACGGTCGTGTAAAAGAAATGTTGGTTCTCTAAAAAGTATTGAATTATGCCTAGATCAGTCAACTCTGTAGCCTCAAGGGCTCGCCGTAAGAAGATTCTCAAGAGAACCCGCGGTAACTTCCTTTCAAGGAAGAATGTATGGACAGTAGCAAAGAACACCTACGAGAAAGGTCTTACCTACGCTTATCGTGACCGTAGGGCCAAGAAGCGCAATTTCCGCGCACTCTGGATTCAGAGAATCAATGCTGCCGCACGCCAGTACGGTATGTCATATTCTCAGTTCATGGGCAAACTCAACGCACAGAACATCGGTCTCAACCGCAAGGTTCTCGCTGACCTCGCCATGAACAATCCTCAGGCATTCGAAGCTATCATTAATTCTGTAAAATAAAGTGAGCCTGAAGGAATTCACCTCTAACAGATGGACAAAGTTCATTTTCTGGACTTTGCTTTATCTTGCGTGGGTGATTTGGCTTGGGAACTACTGGTGGCTCTTCGGACTGGTTGTCATCTTCGACATCTTCATCACCCGCAAAGTCCACTGGAATTTCTGGAAGAAGAGATACAAGGAGGGCGAGAAGCACAGCGCTTGGAACGAATGGCTTGATGCTATCGTTTTCGCCGTAATTGTAGTGAGTTTTCTGAACATCTTCTTCTTTCAGGCCTTCAAAATTCCTTCATCTTCAATGGAGAGCAGTCTCTACACCGGAGACCATCTCTTTGTAAGCAAGCTCTCATACGGTCCGAGAGTGGTTCAGACCCCTCTCACCATCCCTTTCACCCACAATGTCTTTCTGGGAAAAGAGTCCTACTCGACCCTGATCCACAGAGACTACCGCAGGCTTAAGGGATTCGGGCAGGTAAAGCGCGGCGATTGCGTCGTCTTCAATTTCCCTAACGGTGATACCGTTCTGCGAAGCAACCCTGCCCTCGACTACTACGCTCTTGTGCGCATTTACGGCCGTGAGGCCTTCGCTCCCGAAGACCTAATCGTCCGCCCTGCAGACAAGACCGACCACTATGTCAAAAGATGTGTGGCAGTAGCCGGAGATGTCCTTGAAGTCAAGGACGGACTTGTATGGGTGAACGGAGAGCAGCAGGAGGTTTATCCCGGAGTCCAGCTGAGCTATGCGGTCCTGACCAATGGCCAGCGTATCAACTCCAAGACCCTCTCAAGGCTCGGAATCAAGGAAACGGACTGCTACTACGATCCGAATCTTCCGGGCTACAGGGCAATGCCTCTTACTTCGGAGCAGCTTGACCGGGTCAAGACACTGCCTAACGTCGTTTCCGTACACTGCGAGCTCGACCGCAACGCCACTGCTTCAAGCAAAGAGATTTTCCCTTACTCCGACGCCTACGGCTGGACCAGGGACTACTTCGGACCGCTCGAGATTCCTTCAAAGGGCAAGACTGTCAAGCTTGATTCTGTCAGCCTTCCGCTCTACGAAAGACTCATCAGCGTCTATGAGAAGTCAGACCTTCAGGAAGCTCTCCGCAAAGGAGAATACACTTTCAAACAGGATTACTACTTTATGATGGGAGACAACAGACACAACTCTCTCGACTCCCGGTACTGGGGCTTCGTTCCCGAGGACCACATAGTCGGAAAGCCTTTTGTAATCTGGTTCTCCTCAGACGGGGAAAAGAAGTTCCCTAAGAATATCAGATGGGGCAGGATCTTCAAATTTGTCTAGGTTTTCATTTGGAAATCAGAAAATTATGAACGATATTTGCAGCCCCCGAAACAAGAAATAAAAAGAATAAACAGATATGGCAAAGGTTTGTGAAATAACCGGAAGGAAAAGGATGAAAGGCAACAACGTTGCCCATTCCAAGCTGCGCACCAAGCGCGACTTCTCCATCAACCTCAAGAACAAGCGTTTCTGGAGCGAGGAGGAGCAGAGGTACATCACCCTCAAGGTTTCTTGCAAGGGTATGAGAATCATCGAGAAGAACGGCCTTGAGGCTACTCTCCGCGATGCCAAGAAGAAAGGATTGATTAACCTTGTTTAAATTTTAAGTTATGGCAAAGAAAGCAAAGGGAAACAGGGTGCAGGTCATCCTCGAGTGCACTGAGCAGAAAGCAAGCGGTGTACCTGGAATGTCTCGTTACATTACTACCAAGAACAAGAAGAACACTCCTGACCGTCTCGAGCGCAGGAAGTACAACCCTTACCTCAAGAAGGTAACCGTTCATCGTGAAATCAAATAATTAAGGAGATCAGAATATGGCAAAGAAAGCCGTCGCAACATTCGCAGCAAAGGCCGGTGCCAAGAGCATGGTCAAGTGCATCCGTATGGAGAAATCCCCAAAGACAGGTGCGTATGTCTTCACAGAGCAGCTCGTAGAGGCTGAGAAGGCAAAAGATTTCTTCGCTAAGAAGTAATTCACATTACATACACATCAAGAAAGCGGTCGATAAGTGATTATTGACCGCTTTCTTCTTAATTAGGCCCCAGGTGCGGGGCTGCATTACGCAATTATTCGTATATTTGTATGTTATGGCAATAAGTTTCTTTCAAAGGATATCTCGAGCCGTCGCAGGCAAGTCGCGGGTTGATGATGATACCTTGGACGCTATGGAGGAAGCCCTCATAGAGTCCGATATGGGCGTTGACACCACCCTGAAGATTATCGACAATCTTGAAGAGCGTGTCCACAAGGACAAATTTATGTCCTTCGACGAACTTGTCGGCTATCTGCGTGAGGAAATCGGTCTGCTCATCGATGAAGACAAGGAGCCTGTGGATTTCTCCAAAAAGCCCTATGTCATCCTCGTGGTGGGTGTGAACGGAGTCGGAAAGACCACCACCATAGGCAAACTGTCAAAGAAGCTCAAGTCCGAGGGCCACAAGGTCATCCTTGGGGCAGCTGACACCTTCCGCGCGGCCGCAGTTGACCAATTGACCATCTGGGCGGAGCGTGCCGGAGTTGACCTCGTCAAGCAGGCTATGGGCTCGGATCCTGCCTCCGTTGCCTACGACACCGTCAGCGCGGCTGTCGCAAGAGGTGCCGATGTCGCCATCATCGACACGGCCGGCCGCCTTCACAACAGGGTGGACTTGATGAACGAGCTCACCAAGATTCGAAATGTCATTGCCAAGGTCATCCCTGACGGCCCTCACGACGTGATGCTTGTAATCGACGCCTCGACCGGCCAGAATGCCTTCCAGCAGGCCAAGGAGTTCTCCCGCGCGACCTCGATCACATCCCTCGCGGTCACCAAGCTCGACGGTACCGCCAAGGGCGGCGTGGTAGTCGGCGTGTCCGATCGCTTCCACATCCCTGTCAAATACATCGGAGTGGGCGAGGGGATAGACGACCTCAAAGTGTTCAACAAGGCGGAGTTTGTAGCGAAACTCTTCCAGCCTGAAGATTTGAAATAAATTAATTCTGAATATATGAAGCTCAGTTACAATTGGCTTAAGGATTATCTGAAATGTGACCTCAGCGCCCAGCAGATTGCAGACGCGATGACCTCCATAGGAATAGAGGTTGACGGAGTAGAAGAGCAGGAGTCCATCCCCGGCGGTCTTGCCGGCGTAGTGGTGGCTAAGGTGCTCGAGTGTGAGAACCATCCGGATTCGGACCACCTCCACATTACCAAGGTGGACACCGGAAGCGGCGAGCCCCTGCAGGTTGTCTGCGGCGCTCCCAATGTCGCAGCCGGCCAGAAGGTGCTCTTCGCCCAGATTGGAACCGTCCTCCCGGGTGACTTCAAGATTAAGAAGTCAAAGATCCGCGGAGTCGAATCTCTCGGTATGATTTGCGCCGAGGACGAACTTGGCATTGGCAACAGCCACGACGGCATTATGGTTCTTCCTGAGGATACCCCGCTCGGACTCAGCGCCAAGGAGTATCTCGGCCTCCAGACCCAGGCTGTCATAGAATACGAGATTACCGCAAACCGCGTCGATGCCGCATCCCATTGGGGTGTCGCCCGCGACCTCTATGCATATATGAAGCTCAACGGCATCCCTTGCGAGCTGGTGAAGCCTGACGTTTCAGGCCTTCCCGACGGCGGCGCCCAGGGCGGCCTGGACATCGAGCTGCTCGACGCCGAGGGTGCTCCGCGCTACTGCGGCGTGACCATCGAGGGCGTCAAGGTGGCTCCGTCTCCGGAATGGCTTCAGAAAAAGCTTATGAGCATAGGCCTGAAGCCTATCAACAATATCGTTGATATCTCCAACTTCGTCCTCTTCGAGCTTGGCCAGCCGCTTCACACCTTTGACGCCGACCGCGTTACCGGCGGCAAGGTGATTGTGCGCAGGGCCGCTCAGGGCGAGATTATCAAGACCCTTGACGGCGTTGAGCGCAAGCTCTGCGACAAGGATATGGTCATCGCCAACCAGGATGGTCCTATGTGCATCGCGGGTGTCTTCGGCGGTGAGGAGAGCGGCGTGAGCGACTCCACCGTCAACGTCTTCGTCGAGAGCGCCTACTTCGACCCGGCATCAGTGCGCCGCAGCTCAAAGAGCCAGGGCCTGCAGACCGACGCCTCCTTCCGCTTCGAGCGCGGCGCCGACCCTCAGGTGAGCGATTACGCCCTCAAGCGTGCTGCCCATCTCATCCTCGAATGCGCCGGCGGCAAGATTTGCGGCCCGATCAAGGAGCTTTACCCGAAGCCGATCGAGCGCAAACAAATCGAGCTCGACTACGGCCGTATCGAGAAGCTCATCGGCATCCACATCGGTCGAGAGGTGATCGAGACCATCCTCGAAGCCCTCTGCTACGACTTCATCGAGAAGGGAGAGAATGGTGCAAAGGTTGCCGCCCCTTCCTATATGGTTGACGTGACCCGCGAATGCGACGTCATCGAGGAAATCCTGCGCATCTACGGCTACAACAACGTGCCGCTGCCGCAGCATATGAAGATGTCTGTCAACGCCACCCCGAAACCGGACCCTGAGGCCATCAAGAACGGCATATCCAACTTCCTCGCAGCCAACGGCTTCGTGGAGATAATGAACAACTCACTGACCAAGGGAGAATACTACGACAAGCTCAGCACCTTCCCTGCCGAGCGTTGCGTGCGCATCGTCAACCCGCTCAGCCAGGACCTCAACGTGATGCGCCAGACCCTGATACTCAGCGGCCTGGAGGTAATCGCATACAACCTCAACCGCCAGATGAGCAGCCTGAGGACCTTCGAGTACGGAAGCGTTTACCAGCGCCTCCCGGAAAAGGACTCACAGAAGCTCGAGGGCTACGAGGAGCACCAGTGCTTCACCCTGATGATGACCGGCGCGGCCGACAAGTCCTGGAGGACCGAGAACGCCAAGAGTAGCTACTTCCTGCTCAAGGGCTACTTCGAGCTGCTGCTCAAGCGCTACGGCATCGACATCTACCAGCTCTTCACCGATGCCGCACCTTCAGACATCTTCGCCGAAGGTATGGTTTACACCCTGCCGGGCAGCAAGCAGACCCTCGCCACCCTCGGCACGGTCAACCCTGCCCTCGCGCGCCGCTTCGGCGTAAAGCAGCCTGTCTTCGCGCTTGAAATCAACTGGCCGGCCCTCTTCACCCTCATCAAGAGGGGCAAGGTGGCATTCAGCGAACTGCCTCGCTTCCCTGAGGTGCGCCGCGACCTCGCGCTGCTCCTCGACGAGTCGGTAAGCTACGCCCAGCTTCGCGCCCTGGCTTTCAAGCAGGCCAGGAAACTGCTCAAGCAGGTGGGTCTGTTCGACGTCTACAGAGGTGACAAGATCCCTCAGGGCAAGAAGCAGTACGCCTTGAGCTTCACCATCCAGGACCCGGAGAGAACCCTTACCGACCAGGATACCGAGAGGCTTATGGACAAGCTCCTGAACGCATTCAAGAGCGAGTTCGGCGCCCAGCTCAGATAGAGACCCCGAGGCTATGAAGTTCACCCTGCGCCACATCCTTGCGCTATGCCTGCTCATCCTGTGCGTCTGCTCCTGCAGCCGTCAGGGGCGCATCATTCCGCGAAACAAGATGAAGCAGATCTACAAGGAGATACTGCTTTCGGACCAGTGGCTCAGGGAGAACAGCAAATACAAGGCAAAGGCCGACACGACCCTCTTCTTCGACCCGATATTCGAGAAGTACGGCTACGACTTCGAGGACTTCGACGCATCGATAAAGCACTATCTGCGTAAGCCCGACGAGTTCTCCACCCTCTTCATCGAGATCAGTGACGAGCTCACCAAAGAAGCCGAGAAGATGAACAAAGACCTGGAGGAAGAAAGGCGCATCAACGCGCTGCTGGACTCCTTCGAGCCTTACAAGCCTCACAACTTCAAGACCGATTCTACCCGCTGGTCCCTTGAAACGATCCTCTGGTCGCGTACTAAAGGGGCTGTGGATACCCTCTCGCAGGATACGACTGTGGTCAAGGAAGAGAACCTCTCCCTCCAGATAGACGAGAATGTGCTGCTGAAAATGGGATCGGTCAAGCTCCCTGTCGAGCGGAAAGAAAGAGAATTGATAATAGAACGATAATATGATGAATTATTTGGAAAAATACTCTTACACTCCTGATGAGAGCCGGATTGCCTCAAATCTCGACTCCATCGCCTCCAATCTTGATGCCTTCGCTTCTGAAGAAACCTACAAGAAGTGCTTCTCTGTTATGGACCTTACGACCCTGAGGACCAATGACACTCCAGACTACGTGAAGCTTTTTGTCGAGAAGGTAAACGGCCTCCAGCAGGCATATCCGGCATACCCGCTTCCGGCTTCAGTCTGCGTTTATCCAAACTTCGCCGAGACGGTCGCCCGGACCAGAAATAATCCTGAACTCCACGTGACCGTGGTTTCGAGCTGCTTCCCTTCGGCCCAGAGCTTCATTGAGGTCAAGGAACTCGAATGCGCCCTTGCCGTGAGAAACGGCGCAGAGGAAATCGACATCGTCCTCGCCCTCAACTCTTTCCTCGAAGGCGACGGCCAGAAGGCCTTTGACGAGATTGTCCGTATGAAGCAGGTCATCGACAGCGAAGCCGCAAAGCTCGGCCGCAAGGTGGTGCTCAAGGTGATTCTTGAAACCGGCCTGCTCGTAAGCCTCGAGAATATCGCGAACGCTTCCTTCCTGGCAATGGAAGCCGGCGCCGACTTCATCAAGACCTCTACCGGCAAGGTTGACGTCAACGCCACTCCTGCTGCCGCCTTCGTGATGTGCGAGTGCATCGCCGCGTACTACAAGGCAAGCGGCCGCAAGGTCGGCTTCAAGGCGGCAGGCGGCATCTCCACCGCCAAGGACGCCCTCTGCTACTACTCCATCGTCGCCAATGTCCTCGGCCACGACTGGCTCGACAAGAGCCTCTTCCGTCTTGGCGTGAGCCGTCTGGGCAACAGTCTTATCAGCGCCATCGAGCAGACTACGGTAAAATACTTCTAAACAGGGGATTTTCCTGTAATAACAAGCCTTCCGGACTGACTCCTCCGACCCATCTGGAGCCGTTCCGGAAGGCTTTTTTTTGTCTGCCTGACAATAAACGATTAAGCTTGATATAAAACGGATAATCATTCGGACCTTTGCAGCAGACCAAATGTACTTGATTATGAAAAACTTCTTCTTTCCTTTCTTCGCGCTTCTGCTCCTTTGTGCCTGCAGCAAAGCGACTCAGGACGGCGATTTTGCCGGTTCAGAATCTTCCGACAGTCTTCCCGGCCACGAGATGATTGTTCTCGGCCGCCAGCTGGATGACCCCTATTCGGTCGAGAATATGACCAAGGCCCTGGAAGCCCTCTATCCGACCAAGGCCGACCGGATAAATGTCGACCCTACCCACCTCTACGTCCGTTTTCTCCCGTCAAACGAGAAGGAATACGATGCCCTTCTGGAAAGGGGATTGGACCTGCTTGACCACCCGCTGGACTACGAAATAGTCCGTGAGGGCGACTATTACCACGACCCTTCCGTCGAAGAAGGCAAGATTACCTGGCAGTATGCCGTAGTGAGTCCGTGCTTCGACTTTGGCACAGGAGTCAGGTACGAGATACTTGACCGCTGCCACATCCCTGTCACAATGCCGGATATGAAATCCGACGAAAACGGAATCGACTGGGAGGCCGTCGAGAGAAAGGCCTATGAAATCAGCGGCAACGCCTCTCGTCTTCAGCCTGTTACCAAGGCAGGCGGCAACTCTCCCAAGGGCCGCATCACCATCGTTGACGAGGAATTGAGCGCCGAAGAAGTGGGTGTAAAGGGCGTGATGGTGTCTTGCAACAGCTTCGTCAAATTCGGCAAAGCCTACACCGACGAGGAAGGCCGTTACCAGATGAGCACACATTTCAGCTCCAAGCCGCGCTACCGTCTCTGCTTCAAAAACAAGAAAGGCTTCTGCATAGGCTTCAACCTGCTTCTTGTCCCGGCCTCCGTTTCAAGTCTGGGCAAGGGAGAGACTACGGGACTTGACTGCAAGGTCACCAAAAACTCCGACAGGATGCTATTCACCCGCTGCGTCGTCAACAATTCGGCCTACGACTACTATGAGCAGTGCCTCGGCGACAAGAAATCAATCCCGACCCCTCCTGCCAACCTGCGCATCTGGCTCTTCCAGGCCCTTTCCAGCAGCAGCGCAGTGATGCTCCAGCAGGGAGCCTGCATCGACAGCAGCGTTCTCGCAGAATACCTCGGCCAGTATCTGACCCTTGTGAAGATGTTCCTTCCCGATGTCACTCTTGGCATCAAGAGCGCCCACAGCTACAGGGATATCTACGCCACCACCGTCCACGAACTCAGCCACGCCAGTCACTATATGGCCGTAGGCAATGACTACTGGGACGCCTATGCCACCTTCGTGCTCAGTTCCTTCGTAACCTCGGGCTTTGTCACCTACGGAGTCGGCACCGAAAAGAACCACGGCTACTGCGAGGTAGGGGAGATGTGGGCTTACTATATGCAGTCTTCAATGGTCAACGAGCGTTATCAGGGCGAGACCAAACGCTTCTACGGTATGAACTACTGGTTCCATCCGCAGATTCTGCTGAACCTCGAAGAAAGGGGACTGGACAGATACAAGATCTTCGCAGCCCTGGGCCCTGACGTGGTTGATAAGGAGATGCTGCGCAAGAAACTCCTGAGTCTTTATCCTGAATTCAAGAGCGCCATTACCCAGGCGTTTGCAAGATACTTCTAAACTATGAAAAAGCTTCTGATCTGTGCAGCCCTGATGCTGCTGGGCTATGGAGCGGCTAGTGCCCAGTCCTTCTCCATCTCGACCAACGCCGTTGACCTGGCGGGCTTGGGCACTTTGAACTGTGAAGCCGCGTACGGTGTGGCAAGGCATTGGACCGTCAATGCTTCCGTCAAGTACAATCCTTTCTCCTACGGTCAGGGCGAGCAGATCGTACGCTATCGCCAGAGGGCTCTGAGTGCCGGAGCGAGATACTGGCCCTGGCACGTATTCTCCGGCTGGTGGCTCTCGGGAAACGTGAGGTACCAGGAATACAACCACGGCGGTCTTCTGGACGAAAAGTCAGTCGAGGGAGATCGCTTCGGCACCGGCGTCGCGGGAGGCTATACCCATATGCTCTCGCCCCATCTGAATCTTGACTTCGGACTCGGGGTCTGGGCGGGTTACGACATCTACAAAAGATACTCCTGCCCCACCTGCGGCAGGATTGAAGGCAGTGGCGGCAAATTTTTTGTCCTTCCTTCGGATATAATTGTTGCCTTAACCTTTATTTTCTAAAAACTTTGTCGTATATTTGTGCTCTGTTCCTGCGCGGGTGGCGAAATGGTAGACGCGCTAGTTTCAGGAGCTAGTGGGGTAAAAC
>JAEDLO010000031.1 GCA_016295245.1 Bacteroidales bacterium
GAGGAGTCCGCCGTCCAGCAGACGAGCCGGAGGCCACGCCCTTTCCCGACGTTAGCCCCGCTGCCCGCCGGCATCCGTCGCAGGCGTTCAATGAGGCACAGAATCAACGCAACCCAGAAAGGCACAGCGGTGCTGCGACGCAGCAGATCAATGCCCGATAAAAAGAAAAAAAGACTTCCCCGAAAAAGGGGAAGTTCACAAAATCACATTAGGACTTTTCCTCACGGGAGAAGAATTTCCACTGGAAAAGAAGAAGGTAGGCGGCGCCGCAGGTGACGCAACTGTCCGCGAAATTGAAGACAGGACTGAAAAAGATAACCTTCTCGCCGCTAGTAATCAGAGGGAAAAAGAACATATCGACCACCTTGCCGAACATAAACGGTGCATAGTCCCAGATAAGACCGTAGAAAAGGCAGTCTATGATATTGCCTATGGCGCCGGCGGTAATCACGGTCAGCCCCACAAGCGCACCTACGGGAGCGTCTCCCCTGCGGTTGAGCTTAACGATCCACCAGATCAGGAAGCCGCTGAGCAGCAGCCTGAAAGTCGTAAGGAGAAACTTGCCGACAGCTCCGCCGAAACTCATTCCAAAAGCCATTCCTTCGTTCTCGACGAAACACAGCCGGCACCAATCCCCGATAAGAAAAATCTGCTCGCCAAGACCCATATTGGTCTTGACCAACACCTTTATCAGCTGGTCAATTCCAACTAAAAGCACGCCCAGGCCGACAAGCCAGGCGGCTCTGGAAATTTTGACTTTTCCCATCGGCTACCTCTTGCCCTGCTTAGCCAGCATCTCCTTTGCCTCAACGGTAAGGGTTGCGTGAGGGACGAGGCGGAGTCTTTCCTTAGGGATAAGTTTGCCCGTAACACGGCATACGCCATAAGTCTTGTTCTCGATTCTGACGAGGGCAGCCTCGAGGCTCTGGATAAACTTATACTGCCTCTGAGCCATCTGGCTGGCTTCCTCTTTGGAGAGCTGGTTGGCGCCGTCATCCTCAACGGTCTTGAAAGACGGTGATGTATCCTCGATATCATTGGTACCGTTGTGGCGTACGACGTCGCGCAGGGTATTATACTCGGCCTTTGCCTTGTCAAGCATACCTTCTATGATGGCCTTGAACTCAGCCAGTTCAGCATCGGAATAACGGGTCTTCTCGACCTTCGGTGCATTGTTGATTTCTTCTGCCATAGTGTTAAAGTATTAATTACGTGAAACTTTAATTCTGATGTCGCCTTCACCCCATTCAACCAGCTGGCCATCTTCGGTTGAAGAAGGTTTCTCCAGCGAGAGGCTGGTACTCAGGGTTTGTGCTGCAACATAGTCCTTATATTCTCCGAGAGCGTCGCTTATCTGGTCGTAAGCTTCGCCGTCCGCGTAGATTACAGTATTGATCCTGTCCGTAACCTCAAAGCCGTTGTCCTTTCTGAGGCTCTGGATAGGGTGGATGAGCTCGCGTGCGACGCCCTCCCTAACAAGTTCAGGAGTGAGGACGATATCAAGGGCGAGGGTGAGCGAGCCTTCGGTTGCGACGGTCCAGCCCGGCATATCTTCCGAGCTGATTTCGAAGTCGCCCTTGTTGAGGGTTACGTCGCCTGAAGGGAGGTTGAGGACATAGCCGTTCTCGGCACGCTCGATGGCGCAAATCTGCTCCTGGTCGAGGGTTGCAAAGGCGGCGGCAATCTCCTTCATCTGCTTGCCATAGGCCTTGCCGAGGGTCTTGAAGTTCGGCTTGATCTTTTTGGTGATGATACCGGCGGTGTCGTGGAGGAACTCAATCTCCTTGACATTGACCTCGGTAAGGAAGATATCCTTGACCTTCTCGATGTGGGCCTTGACGCTGTCGTCAATGACTGGCACGAGCACCTTGGCGAGCGGCTTGCGCACATTGATACCCACCTTCTTGCGCAGGGCGAGCACCATAGAGGACGCCTTCTGGGCGAAGCCCATACTCTTTTCAAGCTCGCTGTCGATGAGGCTCTCGTCGCACTTAGGCATAGGCTGGTAGTGGACGGAGTCGCTCTCAGGCACGAGGTCGAGCCAGAGCCTCTCCATATAGAAAGGCGCAATCGGCGCTGAAAGCAGGGCGATGCCTTTGAGCACCTCGTAGAGGGTGTGGTAGGCAGAGAGTTTGTCCTCCGTCATACCCGCGCCCCAGAGACGCTTCTTATTGAGTCGGATATACCAATTTGACAGGTCGTCACAGACAAAGTCCTGGACAAGACGACCTGCGGTAGTGATATCGTAGTCCTCGTAAGCGGCTACCACATCCTTGGAGAGGGTGTTGAGCCTGCTGATGATCCAACGGTCAAACATAGGACGCTCGGCGTAAGGGACTGCTTCGGAAGCCTGAGGGTCGAACTTGTCGATGTTGGCGAAGAGGGCGAACACCGAGTAGGAGTTGTAAAGGGTTCCGAAGAACTTGCGCTTTACCTCCTCGACGCCGGCTGTGTCGAACTTGAGGTTGTCCCAAGGCTGGGCATTGGTGAGCATATACCAGCGGAGAGGGTCAGGACCGTACTGGTCGAGCGCTGCGAAAGGATCGACGGCGTTGCCGAGCCTCTTGGACATCTTCTCTCCCTTCTTGTCGAGCACGAGGCCGTTGGAGATGACGCGCTTGAAGGCCGGGGTGCCGCTTACCATCGTGTGGATGGCGTGGAGGGTGTAGAACCATCCGCGGGTCTGGTCGACACCTTCGGCGATAAAGTCTGCGGTGCAGCCGAAATCAGGGCTGTCGATGCCGCGCAGACCGGTCTGGGCGTAAGGCATTGCGCCCGAGTCGAACCATACGTCAATCAGGTCAGTCTCCCTTGTCATCTTCCTGCCGCTCGGGCTGACGAGGAAAATCTCGTCAACGTAAGGGCGGTGGAGGTCGATGCGGTCGTAGTTCTCCTTGCTCATATCCTCAGGGTCGAAGCCCTTGTCGCGCAGCGGGTTGCTGCCCATAAAGCCGGCCTCGACAGCCTGGTCGATGCGCTCGCAGAGCTCCTTGACCGAGCCGACGCAGACTTCCTCCTTGCCGTCCTCGGTGCGCCATACCGGGAGCGGTGTGCCCCAGTAGCGGCTGCGGCTCAGGTTCCAGTCCTGGATATTCTCGAGCCACTTGCCGAAACGGCCGGTGCCGGTGGATTCCGGCTTCCAGCAGATGGAGTCGTTGAGCTCCATCATCTTCTCGCGCACGGCGGAAGCCTTGATGAACCAGCTGTCAAGCGGATAGTAGAGGACAGGTTTGTCTGTCCTCCAGCAATGAGGATATGTGTGGACGTGCTTCTCAATCCTGAAGGCCTTGCCTTCCTGCTTGAGCATCACGCTGATGTCGATGTCCAGGGTCGGATCGTCCGGACCGAGATTCGGGTCGTAGGCGTTCTTCACGAAGCGTCCCTGCCACTCGGCGTATGAGTCGCTGACGCACTCCTGCCTGTAGGCCGGGTCCATATCTTCGAGGCGGAAGAAGCGGCCCTGCCTGTCAACCTGGGCGCTAGGGTCACCATTGACGTCCTTAACCCAGAGTCCGACGATGCCGGCGGCGGCAGCCACCTTGGCATCGTCCGCGCCGAAGGTCGGCGCGATGTGAACGATACCCGTACCGTCCTCCGTGGTCACATAGTCACCCAGGATTACGCGGAAGGCGTCTCCCTGGGGCTTGAACCAGCTGATGAGCTGACGGTAGCGTATGCCCTCGAGCTCACGGCCCTTGAATTCGCCTTCGAGGACTTCGAACTCCATTTTCGAGGTGAACCAGGCGCTTACGAGAGCCTTGGCCACTACATATACTCCGCTCTTGCCGCTGTAAGGATTGTTGGCCCTTACCCTTACGTAGTCGATGTTAGGGCCCACACAAAGGGCCGTGTTTGAAGGCAGGGTCCAAGGCGTCGTGGTCCAGGCGATGAAGTAAAGAGGCTCGTCGCCGACGAAAAGCTTCTCGGAAGCCTCGTCCCTGACCACTTCGAACTGGCAGGCGGCAGTGGTGTCCTTGACGTCGCGGTAGCAGCCAGGCTGGTTGAGCTCGTGGGAGCTGAGGCCGGTGCCGGCTGCAGGCGAGTACGGCTGGATGGTGAAGCCCTTGTAGAGGAGCCCCTTGTCGTAAATCTTCTTGAGCAGATACCACAAGGTCTCGATGTAGCGGTTGTCATAGGTGATGTACGGATCGTCCATATCCACCCAGTAACCTATTCTCTCGGTGAGGGTCCTCCACTCTGCGGTATATTTCATGACCTCCTCGCGGCAGGTCCTGTTGTAGTCGGCGACGCTGATTTTGCTTCCGATATCCTCCTTGGTGATGCCGAGCTTCTTCTCGACACCCAGCTCGACCGGAAGGCCGTGGGTATCCCAACCTGCACGGCGGCGCACCTTGTATCCGCTCTGGGTCTTGTAGCGGCAGACTGCGTCCTTGATGGAGCGCGCCATCACGTGGTGAATGCCAGGCATACCGTTTGCCGAAGGCGGGCCCTCGAAGAAAATGAATTCCGGCGCGCCTTCCCTGAGGCTGAGCGACTTCTCAAAAGCCGATTCCTTCTTCCATCTGTCAAGCACCTGCTGCCCGACAGCCACCAGATCCAGACCTTTGTACTCTTTGAATATCATAATTAATTCGCTAATTTTGCATTGTAATTCAAACTGCAAATTTAGTCATTTCTATTGTCATAACAAAAGTCTATGGCCATACTTGATATAATTCTGCTGCTCTGTTTCGTCCCTGCCATCGTGTTGGGCATCTCCAAGGGATTCGTCAAGCAGCTTGTTGAAATTCTCGCAATACTCGTGGGCGCCTGGGCGGCCTTCCGCTTCTCCTCAGCCCTGAGTATGTATCTCGCCCAGTACCTGACTTTCGACAAACAGGTTATCCGCGTAATCTGCTTCGTGATAATACTCATCGTCGCAGCCCTTCTTCTGAGCTTGCTCGGAGAGATGCTGACACGCTTTCTCAAACTCGCCTCCCTGGGCTGGATTAATCACCTTCTGGGGCTGATTTTCGGAGTAGTCAAGACCAGTTTCATCCTGGGTCTGCTCATCCTCCTTTTCGAGGCCTTGAACAACAGCCTGCAATTCGTCAGGGACGGAGCGTTGGACAACGCCGTGGTTTACCAGGCGCTCAAAAACTTCGCGAATTCAATTTTCCCTTATCTGAAATCTTTCGTCACAGGAATCAATGTCTGAGATCATATTGATTGAAACATCCACCCGTCTCTGCTCCGTCGCGCTCGCATCCGACGGCAGAATCAGGGCCTATAGGGAAAGCGCCGAGCCCCACAGCCACGCTTCCCTGACATCCGTATTCGTCAAGCAGGTGCTCGACGAGACGGGCCTCAAGGTCAGCGACTGCGCAGCCGTATGCGTAAGTGAGGGCCCCGGCTCCTACACCGGTCTGCGGGTAGGATCTTCGACGGCAAAGGGTCTGTGCTTCGCGAGCGGCGTGCCCCTGTTGAGCGTCGGCACCCTCGACACCCTTGTGGCACAGGCGCAGGAAGACGCTCTGAGCGAGGGCTTCGACTTCATCGTTCCCCTGATTGACGCCCGCAGAATGGAGGTTTACACCGCGGTTTTCACCCCGCAGGGCGAACGCCTTGGCAGTGTGGAGCCGAAAATCATCGACTCCGGCAGCTTCGCTTCCGAGCTTTCCCGAGGCAGAGCGCTCTTTATCGGTGACGCCGCCGCCAAATGCTCCGAAGTCATCAGCAGCCCTAATGCGCTCTTCGTGCAGACCTGCCCTCGGGCAAGCGCTATGCTCAGGCCTGCGATGCGCGAGCTTGAGAGCGGCAACTGGCGAGACACCGCCTACTTCGAGCCCTTCTACCTCAAGCACTTCGTGGCCACAGTAAGCAAAAAGAATATTTTTTAGGAATTATGGATATTTTCGCCCTCCTGTTCATCGCCGTAATGTTCGGCCTCCCCGTTTACGCTTCCGTCCAGGCAAAGAAGGCCAAGGAGCGCAGCAGGGATAGTTCAGACACAGTCAAGCCGCTCACGGCAGAAGAGCTGGAGTTTCTCCGCTCCCTGAGGGAAGAGCCTGAGGAAGAAGCGGAAACGACGCCGCAGAAAAGCGCCCCTCTCGCCCCGCTTCCTCAAGCTGAAGGCCAGAGGACAATCAATTCCACCACAAAGAGATCTAAGAAGCCCGTGGAGGAGAAAGAAGTGAAAAAGGAAAAGATTGACCCAAAAAAACTCATCTTATATTCGGAAATTATGAAGCCGAAATTTGACGAGTAACACTTTATTTCTTATCTTTGCAAAAACGAGATTAATGTCAAGGGTTCTGTCTTTTGGACAGGACTCCTTTTTAATTACTTATTTTTATGGCAGAACAACACTATATGAGCCAGGAAGGACTGGACAAGATAAAGAAAGACCTGGCTGAAGCTATTGCCCAGAGGCCCGTCATCGCAGCTGCGATCGCCGAGGCACGCGAGAAGGGCGACCTCTCAGAAAACGCAGAATACGAATCGGCACGCGAGGCCCAGGGCCTGCTCGAGCTCAAGATTGCAAACCTTCAGAATATGGTAGTCAACGCCAAGGTCGTTGACAGCTCGATGCTGAGTACCGACAAAGTGCAGATGCTCAACAGGGTAAAGGTCAAGAACCTCAACAACTCCCGCATTATGGAGTTCACCATCGTTGGTGAATCGGAGGCTGATTTCGCAAACGGCAAGCTCGCCGCCACCACACCTATCGCCAAGGCCCTGATGGGTCACGGCAAGGGCGAAACCGTTGAGGCCAAGGCCCCGTCAGGCATCATCAAATTTGAAATCCTGGACATCGCGATTTAAATATGTCAACTATCTTCACCAAAATCGCCCTGGGCGAGATTCCTTCCTACAAGGTAGCGGAGAGCGAAGACTTCTATGCCTTCCTTGACATCAGCCCCCTGGCGCTCGGACACACGCTCGTAATCCCGAAGCACACCGAAGAAGACTACATCTTCACGCTTGACAGCGAGACCTACAGCGGCCTTTGGGCATTCGCCCGCAAGGTTGCAACAGCACTTAAGGCCGCAGTGCCCTGCAAGAGGGTGGGAGTAGCCGTGCTCGGTATGGAGGTGCCTCACACCCACATCCACCTCATCCCGCTCCAGAGCGAAGGCGATATGGACTTCCGCAAGCAGCGTCCGGAAATCAGCAAAGAAACAATGGCTCAGACAGCAGCCGCAATCCTTTCAGAATATGAGAAGTTATAAAACAGCGGCTGCCATACTCCTGGCCGCACTTTCATTCGCATCCTGCAGTGACAAAGCCTCAATCAGCGGCACTGTTGAGGGTGCAGCTCAGAAGCAGCTGGTAGTAAAGCAGCTGGATATCAATGTTTACAAGACTCTTGACACCCTCACCGCCGACAAGAACGGCAACTTCAGCTACAAGCTGAGCGTGGCAAAGGGCCAGCCGGAGTTCATCTACCTCTTCTACGGCCAGACCCGCATCGCCGCCTTCCTGCTCGAAAGCGGTGAAAAGGTGAGCGTCAAGGCCGACACCCTCGGCCACTATACCCTTTCCGAGGGCTCAGAAGGCTCCCTGAAGCTCGCCGAAGTGGACAAGGCTTACGCTGACTTCACTGCCCAAATGCTCTCAAACATCAATGACCAGGCAGTCCTGAGTCGCACATACATCGACCATTACCGCGCCTGCACCAAGTATGTGATTGAGAATCCTTACTCGCTGACCGTGGTTCCGGTACTCTTCGAAACTATGGGAGGAGGCAACCCGGTATTCAGCCAGCAGACCGATGCCATCCTTTTCCGCAACGCTGCAGACTCCCTGAAGACCGTATATCCTGAATCCAAGTATGTCAAGGCCTTATCAAACGAGGCCGAGCGCAGGCTCAAGGAATTCGAGTTCAACCGCAGGCTCAGCACTGCCGAGGAACTCAGCTTCCCGGAGATCAGACTCCCGGACATCAAGGGAGAGGTCAAGGCGCTCAGCTCGCTTGACGCCAAGGTCATCCTCCTCCACTTCTGGAACGTGGACGACCCTGCCCAGAAGATGCTCAGCATTGACACCATCCTCCCTCTCTATGAGGATTACCACAAGCTCGGCTTCGAGATTTACTCGGTAGGCATCAGCACCGACAAGGCAGCCTGGGGCGCTATCGTCAGCGGCCAGAAGCTCCCTTGGATCAACGTATGCGATGGACTGGGCGCAGCTTCACCTGCACTCTACGCCTACAACGTGAGCACGCTTCCTCAGTCGATCCTGATCATCGACGGCGAGCTCTCAACCAAGAAAATCAGCGGAGAAAAGGCAATCAGAGCAGAGCTCGACAAGCTTCTTCGTCGATAAGAAGCTGTTCCTTCAGCTCATCAACCGAATTGAAGCGCTTCCCGTCACGGAGGCGCTTTTTGAATTGGATGCTGAGATCGAGACCGTAGATGTTTTCTTTGAAGTCGAAGATATGGGTCTCGATGATATCTCCGACATTGGTCATACCGAAATACCGGTGACCAAGGGTCTCTACGCCGCAGAGGTACACTCCCCTTTTGGGAATCAGTTTGAGCGGATCATACAGCCGCATATTGGCTGTCGGGAAGCCGATGGTCCTGCCGAGCTGCTTACCCGAGACGACGGCACCCTTAAGGGAGTAATCATAGCCGAGCAGGCGAGCTGCAAGTTCGACCTCGCCCTGGTCCAGAGCCTTGCGTATCTTGGTTGAGCTCACGACCATATCAGAAAAACTTGCAGGCGGCACTATGACAACCTCGAGAGCGAGGCGGCGTGCTATCGGTTCGAGTTCCGTAGGCAGGAGGGTGTCCGAGCCGAGCCTGTTGTCATAGCCCAGAAATACGGCAGTTGCCCCGTAGCGGGCCTTGACTATATCGCGCAGATAGGACTCTGCATCCATCTTGGCAAAGTCTTTCGAGAAATCCAGCACCTCCACCCTGTCTACTCCCAGGGACTTGATCATTTCCACCTTTTCCTGAGTCGAGCTCAGCAGCTGGAGATTCTGCGCGTCTTTCTGGAGTACGGCACGGGGGTGACGGGAAAAAGTAATGACACAAGACTCCTCACCCCTTTGACGGGCTGAGGAGACCAGTGCCTTAATAACCTGACGGTGCCCGAGATGGACACCGTCAAAAAATCCTGTTGCTATTACAGCCATTTTACGATCGGGAAGTCCTGGCGATGAGGCAGAAGGGCGTTCTTTGGATAAACGCGCTTAACTACCTGATACATACCTGTACGTTCCGGAACGATGGCTGACTCGAAGGTTGATACGCCGTTCTCGAATGAAACGAAGTCGAGTGTGCGCACCTCCTGGATGTGAGACTGACCCTTCTTGTCGGTGGTCACGAAAAGAACCTCGACACCGACATCCTCCGGCTTGAGACGACCAAGGTCAAGAGAGACTGAAACCTTCATCTTGTCGGCCTCAGAAAGGATGTATGTAGGATCAAGCTCAGAGTTGGCTACTACGCGGATATTGTTCCACTCCTGTGAAACAAGGTTCTTCCAGGCAGCAATCTCGTGGGCGAGCTTGGCCTCGTCTGCTGCAAGCTTGTGATATCTCTCGTTCTGAGGGATATAATACTGGTTGCAGTAGTCGGTGAGCATACGGTTGGTCGTGAAATCCTTGGCTACCATCGCGATGGTGTTCTTGATGTATCCTACCCACTCAGGCGATACGCCGTCGCTGTTCTTGTCGTAGTATGCAGGTGCGATTTCGTTTTCGATAGTGGTGTAGATGGTGGCTGAATCGAGCTCGTTCTGATAGTTGTTATCCTCATAAACGCTCTCGAGCGGCAGAGCCCAGCCGGCTCCCTGCTTGTAGCCCTCAACCCACCAGCCGTCAAGCACAGAGAAGTGCATAACGCCGTTCATTGCGGCCTTCTCGCCTGAGGTACCTGATGCCTCGAGAGGACGGGTAGGGTTGTTGAGCCATACGTCCACGCCCTGTACGAGCCTCTTGGCAACGGTGATATCATAGCCCGGAACGAAGATGATTCTTCCCAGGAACCTGTCCTGCTTTGAGATTTCGATGATCTGCTTGATCAGGTCCTGACCCATCTTGTCGGCAGGATGAGCCTTTCCGGCGAAGATGAACTGAACCGGACGCTCAGGGTTGTTGACGATGGCGTCAAGTCTGTCGAGGTCGCTGAAGAGCAGGGTTGCACGCTTGTAGGTTGCGAAACGCCTTGCGAAACCGATGGTCAGCACGTCGTCACGAAGACGCTCCTTGATGGTAACCACCTGGCTAGGAGTATAGTGGGCGCTGAGCTGAGGATCTGAAAGCCTCTCGCGGATCACGTTGATGAGATCGGTCTTGAGGGTGGTGCGAACCTTCCATACCTCTTGGTCAGAGAGCTTGTAAACACCCTCGAAGCAGTTCTTGTCGTAGTGGTGAGTTGCGAACTCAGGGCCGAACACCTTTGCGTGGAGAGCCTTCCACTCCTTGGCTGCCCAGGTAGGATAGTGGACACCGTTGGTAACGTAGCTGATATAGAGCTCCTCAGGGAGGTAACCAGGGTACATATCAGCGAGAATCTCCTGGCTGACCTTACCGTGAAGCATAGATACGCCATTGACGTTCTGAGACATATTGGCGGCGAGAACGCTCATAGAGAACTTCTCGTTGTCGTCATCAGGATTGATCTTGCCGAGCTGCATAAAGGTCCTCCAGTCGATGCCGATGGATCCGGGATAGTAGCCCAGGAAGTTGCCCATCATAGCATTGTCGAAGGCGTCGTGGCCTGCAGGTACAGGGGTGTGGGTTGTGAAGAGGCCTGATGCCCTCACGAGCTCCATTGCCTCGTCGAAACCGAGGTGCTGCTCCTGCATATATTCCCTGAGCCTCTCGAGGCCGGCAAATGCGGCGTGGCCCTCGTTGTAGTGGTAGATGGTCGGATTGAGGCCGAGGGCGCGGAGGGTGCGCACACCGCCGATACCGAGGAGAAGCTCCTGCTTGAGGCGGTTCTCCCAGTCGCCACCGTAGAGCTGGTGGGTAACCTGACGATCCTCAGGGCGGTTGCCCTCGAAGTCGGTGTCAAGCAGATAAAGGTCTGTGCGGCCTACTGCCACTTTCCAGATGCGGGCGCTCATATCCCTGCCCGGGAGGGCTACCTTGATAATTTTCCAGCTTCCGTCTTCGTTGAGTACCGGAGCTGCAGGAATCTTGAGGAAGTCCTGAGCCTCGTATTCCGCTACCTGATTGCCCTGCGGAGTTACACGCTGGGTGAAGTAGCCATACCTGTAAAGCAGGCCGACTGCCACGAGGTTGACGTTCATATCACTGGTCTCCTTGAGGTAGTCGCCGGCGAGTATTCCGAGACCTCCCGAATAGATCTTGAGGGAGGTGTCAAGTCCATACTCCATACAGAAGTATGCTACAGAAGGGTCTTTCCTATCTGACTTGGCAGCCATATAGCTGTTGAAGTTGGCCATCACGGCCGACAGCCTGCCGAGGAACTCACCGTCCTTGGCGAGTTCGTTGTAGCGCTTGATGCTGACCTTGTCGAGAATGACCATAGGGTTGTGGCCAGACTTGTGCCAGAGGTCGGAATCGATGCTCTTGAAAAGTGCTTTGGCGTCATCATTCCAGCACCACCAGAGGTTCTTGCAGAGGGTTTCGAGACCCCTGAGAGCTGTTGGAAGCTGACGGGTAACCATCACACTCTTCCAGGTTGGGTTCTGAATTTTAATGTTGTTCATGATAAAACTATAGATAATACACTACTAAATAACTCGTTTATTTCTCTGCGACGGCATTGTCAACGCGGATCATGAAGTCGCTGAGGACATTCATATAGTTGATGAAGGCCTCATACGGAGTTCCATAAGGATTGAAGCGCTGGTGAACCTCGCCGTCAGAGAAGAATTTGGTGCACATATAATAGAGGTGATCGCTCTCCTGGAGATGACCGTAATCGGCCCAGAGGGCAGGGTCATCAGCAACGTCGAGCTTTTCCTGGATGCTGTAAAGCTTCTTGAAGGCATCCTGCTGGAGTTCGTTTCCGAGCCATGCGCTCAGGTCACGCTCCTCATCTGCCCACGAAATAGGCTCAGCAACGGAAATCTCTCCAACTGACTTGTGCTTGACAGCCTTTGAAGGAGTTACGAACTCGAGGGTCTTGTCGGCAACCACCTGGTCAGTAAGGGCCTTCATAAAGTCGAAGATGCCGCAGTCGGCAGACTGGTGCTCGCCGAAGGTCTCGTAGTCCATAAAGAGGTTTACAAGCTCACCCTCTGCATCGCGCAGCCACTGGTGATATTTTTCAGCGGTCAGAGGCCACTGGTTCCATCCGCGGTCAGAGAAGCGGAATGCGATGTCGTCGCTCAGGGTATAGTTCCTCAGAAGGAGCTTCAGACCTGTCTTGACAGGGTTGTTGTAAACATAGTTCGGGCTTCTCCAACCCATAATGTGGCGGGCGCCCTCAGTAAGCATAGTCCTGAAGCCAAGCTTGTGGACGAGCTCTCCGATATGGTCTGAGTAGATCAACTCGGTGTTGCGGAAGGTCTTCGGAGTAACTCCGAAGTACTTCTCGATGGTAGCCTTGTGCTTGCGTACCTGATTTACGAACTCCTCCTCATTTCCAAGAGCGGAGAGGGAGTGGTTGTAGGTCTCGCAAAGGAACTCCACACAGCCGGTCTGCGCGAGAGCGCGGAAGCTGTCGAGGACCTCAGGTGCATAGCGGTCGAACTGCTCGATGGCCGAACCTGAAATCGAGAAGGCGATATTGAGTTTACCGTCGTGCTTCTTGATCTGCTCGAGAAGCATCTCGTTCATAGGCAGATAGCACTTGTTGGCGATACGGCGGAGAATTGTCCTATTCTGGAAATCATCGTAATAATGCGAGTCCTTACCGATATCGAAGAACCTGTAAAGACGGAGCCTGGTTGGCTGATGAACCTGGAAATAAAGGCAAATTGACTTCTTCATATTACTGATTTAATACATTTTCGTAAACTTTCTTGAGCTTTGCGGTAGCGCCGTTCCACTTGAGGGCGTTAACCTCATCAAATCCCTCCTTGGTAGCGAAGTTGGCCAGGGCCGGATACTTCAGGAGAGCGTAGATGTCGTCAGCGAGCGCATCGACATCCCAGAAATCCACCTTAAGGGCGTACTTGAGCACTTCAGCCGCACCCGACTGGTGTGAGATGATAGAAGGCACATTCGAGCGCATCGCCTCGAGAGGCGAGATACCGAACGGCTCTGAAACGGAAGGCATAATGTAAACGTCCGAAAGGGCGAACATCTCCTGCACCTCCTTGCCGCGGAGGAAGCCGGTGAAGTGGAAGCGGTCGGAGATGCCAAGGCGGGCAACCTGACGGATGGCCTTGTTCATCATATCTCCGCTTCCGGCCATCACGAAGCGCACGTTATCCGTCCTCTTGAGAACTTTGGCGGCAGCCTCGATGAAATACTCCGGACCCTTCTGGAAGGTGATACGTCCGAGGAAGGTTACGATCTTGTCCTTCACGCCCCTTTCGATGCTGATGTTCTCCCTTCCGGAGAAATCAACTGCATTGTGGACGGTGACAATCTTCTTCGGATCGATTCCGTATTTGTTGATTACGATATTGCGGGTGAGGTCGCTGACCGTTACTACGCAGTCGGCTGCCTCCATACCCCTCTTCTCGATGGCATACACGCGTGAGTCCACCATATCGTCCGAACCTCGGTCGAAAGAGGTGGCATGGACGTGGACTACGAGCGGCTTGCCCGAAAGCTCCTTGGCGGCGATGCCGGCAAGATAGGTAAGCCAGTCGTGGGCGTGGATGATGTCGAATTCTTTGGCGTGCTGCATCGCAATGGTGCCGCCCACCTGAGCATAGCGGGAAACCTCTTCAAGGAGGTTTGCGCCGTACTTGCCCGAGAACTTGAACTTCTGGCCGAAGCCTACGGTAGTCTCGTGGACAGATTCCTTCTTCATCTTCTCGATGGCCTCGAAGTACTCGTCAGGATCGACGTAAGGAACGAGGCTTGAATCGACATTGATGAACTTCACCTTGTTGAGGAACTCATCGACGGTTTCGCTGACGTTGCTTACGGCTACGTCGCTGGCGTTGATGATGGTGGTACAGCTCTGATCCTCGTCGCCGGAAGCTGAAGGCATCACGAAAAGCGTTTCAACTCCATTGTGGGCAAGACCCTTCACTATTCCTTCGCAGGCAGTACCCAGACCGCCGGCGATATGTGGCGGGAACTCCCAGCCGAACATCAATACTTTCATACTTTAGTCCTCCTTGAATTTTTCCAACAAATGCTCAACAGAAAGCAGACCTGCCGTACTCAGAGCCGAAGAAATGGCTCCGTGTGGCTCGTGAGGAGGGTCTCCGTCGTAAAGTTCGGAGAATGCGCCCACGCCGTGCTTTCCGAGGTCGTCATAGAATCCTTCGATGAGCCACTCGGCCTTCTTTCTGAACGAAGGGCCCTTGATCTTGAAGGAAACAATTGCGTATGGCTCCAGAATCCAAGGACGGGTGCAACCCTGATGATAAGCAAGGTCACGCTCGATCTGGGTTCCGTCATATACTCCCTTGTACTTGGCGTCACGCGGAGAAAGTGTGCGGATACCGCGCGAGGTCACGAGTTCGTTGTCTACAACCCTGAGGATTGAAGGCTGGAGCTCGTCGTCCACAGGTGAATAAGGAACGGCGATTGCGAGCAGCTGGTTTGGACGGATGTCCATATTCTGGCCGTTGTTGTCAACGTAGTCTGCAAGGCAGCCGGCCTTTTCGTTCCAGAACTTCTGGATGTATGAGCCCTTCACCAGGTCACGGATAGCCTCCCACTTGGTGATGAACAGACTGTTCTTCGGGCCGTATTTGCGCTCCATCTCGATTGCGAAGCAGATGGCATTGTACCAGAAGGCGTTGGTCTCCACCTGGTATCCGGCCCTTTCGGTGACGGCCCTGCCGCCCACGTAGGCGTTCATCCAAGAGAGGGCGACGCCGTCTCTCTGGGCCCAGAGAAGGCCGTCAGGTTGCATCGCAACCTCGCTTCTTTCGCCAGGGAGGTAGCTTTCGATGATGCCGCGCACAATCACGCCGTACTTGTCCCAGACGTGCTTAGGCTCGGCGCCGTATTCGATGTATGACTGCAGTACCAGAGGCAGGGCAAGAGGCGCCTCCACCTGGGTGGTCCTGCGGAAAAGCCTTTCCTGCTCGTCGGCAATCAGGTTGTCAAGGATATCCTCGAAGAGCTTGGGATCATCCAGACCCCAGAGGGTAAGTCCCGGGAGAGCCTGGAGTGTTTCGCGCAGCAGACCGGTGTACATCCACGAGAAGCCGGCATTGATTTTGGCGCGGCCGTTGTGGACGGTGATGAGGCGGTTTGCGCACCTCTTGAGCTGGTCACGGTTGCTTGAGGCAACGCCCTTCTTCATGAGGAAGTTGTCGAACTTGCGCTTCAGGGTGGTAGGATCCTCCTGCTCGAGGGAAGCGGAGAAGACTACTGCAGAGCCCTCCTTGAGCTTCATCTCGAACCAACCCGGCATCAGCAGGTCCTCGCGGCAGTCGAAGCCGCGGCGGTACTCGTCAGAATAGGTGATGCCCATATTCCAGTCAGGGCTGGAGGTGTATGTGGCACGGCCGTCGCTGACCTGAAGGTTGAGCGAAGGGAAGTTTGCATACATCTTGTAAGCCATACCGTTCTTGATCTCCACACCGGAAGTGTTGGCCTCGGCATTGCAGTGAGTCAGGTCGTGAACGTTCCTGAAGGCCAGGAACGGGGTCAGGCGGAGTGTAACCGGACTAGGAGAAGAAAGCAGTTCGTACTTGACAAGCACCTGGTCCTTGTCCTGGGCGAGAAGAAGGCTTTTCTTGATGACGGCCGAACCGACCTTGTAGGTAAGCTGGGGCACAGGCTCGGCATTAAAGTCGATAATGTACTTGTGTCCCCTCGGTTCATATACGTCTCCGTAACAGTGGATACCGAGATTGAAGCGCTTGCCGTCAACAATCAGATTCTCGTCGAGATTCGAAAGGAGCATATACTTGTCTCCGCCGAACCTGTCGAGGGTAACTGCAAGAAGGCCGTGATAGCGGCGGGTATTGCAGTCGATAATGGTTGTGTTGCAATAGGCGCCGGTCTTGTTGGATCCAAGAATCTCCCTCTTGAGAGAGTAAGAGAGATTCACGAGTTCAGATTTGTTGAATTTAAGTAATGACATAGGCCCACTATTTTTTCTTCAAAACAATCGCAGTCCTTGACGGCAGATAGAGGGACAGTTCGGAATCCACGGTGAAGTGGCTTGTACCGGGCTCCAGACGCGAGAAGCCGCCGAAGCGGGTCTCGTCCGAATCAAACACCTGTACATACTCCCCCTCAGGCGCCTTGAATTTAAAATTCTCAAACGATGCGACCGGGTTAAAATTGAATGCAAAGATACTATTTTTACGCTTGAAAATCAAGACTTTCCTTCCCTCGTCCACATAAAGTTGAACAGGAGCCTCCGAAAGCAGATCCTCTGACTTCACATAATGGATCATCACCGAGTCGAAGTCTCTGAGGCCCTTGTAGCGAAGCATCTCATTTTCAGCAAGTGACCACTGTCTGCGGGCGTATTTGTATGACCATCCATTCCCTTCGCGAGGGAAGTCTATCCACTCCGGATGGCCGAATTCGTTGCCCATAAAGGTGAGGTAGCCGCCGCCGGATGTGGCAAGGGTCACCAGGCGTATCATCTTGTGCAGGGCTATGCCCCTGTCCACGATGATATTTTTACTGTCCTTGCACATAGAGTAATACATTTCCTTGTCCATCAGGCGGAAGATTATGGTCTTGTCGCCCACAAGGGCCTGGTCGTGGCATTCGGCGTAGCTGATGGTCCTTTCCTCAGCCCTCTTGCTGGTGAGTTCCCACCAGATGCCGCCCATACTCC
>JAEDLO010000032.1 GCA_016295245.1 Bacteroidales bacterium
TAGAATCAAAAAATCAACACTAATATTCTTGCTTCTCTTCAGTTCTCTGACGGGCTGGGGAGAGGACTTCAAAGTCAAACAATACACCTCTGACGACGGACTTCCGGACAACTCCATCCGCACCATTCTGCAAGACAGCCAAGGCTTCATCTGGCTGGGAATGGTCGGCAGCGGCCTGGTCCGCTATGACGGTCACAACTTCCTGAGCATTCTGGAAAACGACAGAATCAACACCTTGTCCGAGGACGAGGCTGGACATTTGTGGATCAGTTCGATGAAAGGCGAGCCTCTATGCTACGACTTGAAGACAGAGACCTTTGTGGATTTCACTCCTGAAGGAACCTGTCCCAGATACAAGCTGATCAACCACATAGGAGACCTAACCTGGCTATGGGACAGAAATCTTGGCTGTACAGTCGTTTCCGGCAAAGGAACCGAGCTCAAATCGCAAAGACTTGACAGCTACAACTCCACCTTGCCTGACAACCGTGTCAACTACATTCTCGGAGGGGCCGGAGGACGGGTTTGGATAGGAACAAGAAAAGGCCTGGCATACTTCAGGGACGGCAACAGCACAATCGTGGACGCGACGCTGGATTTCATCTCCGGGACAATCATAGGCGGCATCGATTACCATATTACCCGTGACGGACAGGTCTATACCCTTGCACAGGACGGTCTGAGTCTCGAATATGCGGCGTCCCTGGACCTTGGCGATGATGCAATCAGCGCAGTCGCCGGCACCGGCAGGCAGTGGTTAATCCAGAGCCGCGATTCCGGAGCCTTCCTGTTTGACACAGACAACCTTGTCTTCATCCCCGCTCCGAAAGAATGGAATATTCCGAGAGGAAGAGTTGAAAACGACCGCCAGGGCAACAGTTACATTACAAATGGCAGTGGAAACATCCTCTTCTTTGACAGATCCGGAGGCGGAATCCACAAGATTATCGTTCCAGATGACGGCGAGAACACACATTCTGAACGTTTCAGATACCATAGGACCAGCGAAGGCACACTTTGGATAACGGAGAGAACTTCAGGACTCTACCGTTATGATATAGAGAAGAATGAGCTCAGCAGGATTGACTTCAACAATAATTCGCGAAACAATCCCAACAATGTACTGCTCTACACCATCGAAGACCGGGAAGGAAATCTCTGGTCTGCCAGCGAGTTCTACGGCATTTTCAAACTCGTTCCGGTAAGCCGCGGCGTAAGCTTCATCAACTTCGGGAAAAACATTGACGCCAACCGGATATGTATGGTGTCAACCGCTTCAAACCGTGAAGTGTGGGTTTCTTCGGAAGAGCGCAAGTTATACTCTTTCTCTGCCGATCTGAAACAGCTGAAATCGGAACTTACAGTACCAGCCCTGACAAACGGATTAGTGAAGCTTTCCGACGGACGCTTTGCTTTCTCCACTATGGGAGAAGGCCTGGTAGTGGGTTGGGACCGCTATAACGCTGACAACTCACCGATTGGCAACTACATTTATTGCGGCCTTGAAGATTCCAAATCCCGGATCTGGGTCGGAACCCTGTCATCCGGTCTTGCCGTCGGAATCAAAGACAAAAACGGCAAGTACAACTTCCGTTCCTTTGCGGACAATGATGACCAAAGATACTCGGTAAAGTCCCTGTGCCTTGACGGCAGAGGCAACATCTGGGCCGGCACCGAGCAGAACGGAGCCGTTTATTTCAATCCTGATGAACTTTTGGGACTCGGAGATGATTACCAAACGGCTATCCATAAGGTGAATCTCGCCAGCGACAATATCTCAAACATATTCCTGGACAGCCGCAACAATCTCTGGTTGGCGGAATTGGGCTCCGGATTCTGCATTGTTTCGGGTGACGTCAGCGGCAACTACAAAATCACCCACTACGGGATGGAAAACGGCCTTATGAGCAGTATGGTCAACGGTTTCACCGAAGGCGCTGACGGATCGATATGGATTTCAACCAGCAACGGGCTCTCAAGAATGGATCCTCAAAGCGGCACCATAACCAATCATACCCTTTCCAGCGAGGTGCTGCGCAACCTCTGCAACACTGGAGCGATCAGGACGCTGCGTGACGGACGCATCGCGGTAGGCACCGGCGGCGGCCTGGCAATCGTGGACCCGGAAGAAATCGCCGCGCGTCAACCCCGTGAGGGCAAGCTCCGTCTCACTGAATTCAGGCTGGGAGGCGTCAAAGTCGGCCCGGGCGATGCTGATTACCCGGCAGAACTGGCTGTAGGCTATCTGGACGGGATCACCCTGCCATTCAAGCAAAACAATTTCACCATCTGCTTTTCTTCGATGGATTACGCCCAGAATGTCAGTTACGACTTCAAACTCGAAGGCTACGACAACGACTGGAGCCACAGTGCTTCCGACGGTTCGGCCACCTATAGGAATGTCCGACCGGGCAAGTACACTTTTCTCGTGCACATCAGCGGACGGGAAGAAGAAGGAAACAGCATACGCTTCAACATTAAGATCAAATATCCTCCACTCGCCTCTCCGGCAGCATTCGTGATATACCTGCTTCTCTTCCTGGCGGGTATCTCGGCAATTTTTTTAATCTTCCACAGAATCAGCAAGCTCAAGGCAAGGGCGGAAATGGAAAAGAGCCTTTCAGAATACAAGGCGACATTCTTCACCAATGTCTCCCACGAGTTCAGAACGCCTCTTACCCTGATAGTCAGTTCGCTGGACGACATAAGGGCAAAATATTCCGACAGTATCGCCAATGACCGCTCGTTCAAGGTGATGGAAAAGGGCGCCGGGCGTTTACGCACCCTTGTCGAACAATTGTTGGAAATCAAGAAATTCAACGAGGAGAAACAGATTCTGCACCTTGAAAAGGCCGACATCGTACTCTTTATCCGCGACATCTACAACACCTTCCTCGACAGCGCGGCAGGAAGAAAAACCAGGTTCAGCTTCGAAAGCGGGAAAAACGCATTCATAATGCCTTTCGACAAGAGCGCTATGGACAAAATCGCCTTCAACCTGATTTCCAACGCCCTCAAATACACTCCTGAAGGGGGATCAATAAACATCAGCCTGAGCTTTACAGACAAGTTCCGCTTCAGAGTGACAGACACGGGAATAGGCGTGGCTGAAAACTTGCGTGAACACCTTTTCGACCGCTTTGTCAAGGGAGACAGCGGAGCGGACAGCGTGGGTCTGGGACTGAGCCTCACCAAGGCGCTTGTGGAGAACCACAAAGGCAGCATCAGCTATGAACCCAACCCGGGCGGCGGCTCGATTTTCACCGTCACCCTGCCTCTGGACATCAACGCATACAGCGAAGAGGACTTCATTATCCAGTCTGCCATCATCGAAGACGACGACATAGAGTTCAACTTTGAAAAGCCGCTCAATCCCCAGACTATACTTGTCATCGAAGACGACAGTGACATCCGTAACATAATGATCGAGGCCCTGGGCGAATACTTCAATGTACTCAGCGCATCCGACGGCGAGAAAGGTCTGGCGATACTTGAGGAAGGAACCCCTGTAGAACTCATTGTCTCCGACATTATGATGCCGGGCATCTCCGGCTTCGAAGTCACTGAAAAGGTCAAGTCTGATTTTGCGACCTGCCACATCCCCGTCATCCTGCTGACCTCCCTGTCAGGCAACGAAGACCGCTATGAAGGCGCTCGCAGAGGCGCTGACGCATTTATCACCAAGCCTTTCAGCAAGAAGTACATCCTGATGAAGATCATCAAGCTCCTGGAGCAGAGGTCCAAACTTCGGGAGAAGTACTCGAGCGACCTGTCACTGCGCCCTGACGTCCTTTGCAACAACAAGATAGACAGGGATTTCCTCGACAAAATCGAAAGCATAATGGAGAAGCATCTTGGAGACACGATGTTCTCTATGGACGCCTTTGCCGAGGAATTGAATATGGGCCGCACCGCCTTCTATTCGAAGGTCAGCTCGGTCACAGGCTACTCGCCTAACAATTACATAAAGATATTCAGGATGAAGAAAGCCGCGGAACTGATAAGCACAGGCAGATTCACGGCTGCGGAAATAGCGTACAAAGTAGGCATCAAGGACGCAAGTTATTTCACCAAACTCTTCAAGGAGCAGTTCGGAATGACGCCTAAGGAATATCTCAAACAGGCCAGGGAAAAGGGGCCGGAAGCTCAATAAAAAAAGGGAGGCTTCACAGCGTCCCTATTTTGAAATGAATTAGTATTGTATTTGGTTATAGTTTTATTGTTGCAAAGGTATCCTTTTCCCTTTAAAACGCACTATCAACTGAATTCGTATGGACAAATGTACCATCAATACGGATTATTCTCATAATTTGGGCTTTTATTATTATATTAGCGGTTTGAATACCAACAACACCGCATAATATGATGAACAAGTCCAGATTCTTTGCCCTTGCAGCGGCCCTTATTCTCTCTACGGGATTCATCGGCAAGGCTCAACAGACAGAACGATTCTACCTTTCAGGCACAGGAAGTGACGACACCACAACTTGGGAATTCAAGTGTTCGGCCGGTAACAGAAGTGGAGTATGGTCCACCATCCAGGTCCCTTCCCAGTGGGAACAGCAGGGCTTCGGCGAGTATGATTACGGTCGCCATTTAGGCACCGCGCCGACTCTTCTCAACGAAGAAGGCTACTACCGCTACCGTTTTCAGCTTCCCCGCAACTGGAAAGGCAAAACCATCAAAATAGTCTTCGAAGGCGTAATGACTGACGCCCAGGTCAAAATCAACGGGCAGTCGGCAGGCCCTGTCCACCAGGGAGGCTTCTACCGCTTCGAGTATGATGTCACCAAACTGCTTCGCAGCGGCAGCAACCTGCTCGAGGTGAAAGTCAGCAAGGAAAGCGCCAACGCATCTGTCAACAACGCTGAAAGGCACGCCGACTGGTGGAACTTCGGAGGTATCTACCGCCCGGTTTACCTGAGCGCAAGCCCGAAGCAGAATATCAGCCACTTCGCCGTTGACGCAAAGGCGGACGGCGCTATGAACGTGGCTGTCGAGCTTGCAGGCGCCCCTCAGGGCAGCTCTCTTCGCTACACCCTGGTAGACGGCGACAAGACCGTCGGCAGCAGCGTGCTGGCTTCAGGCAAAGGCGAAAGCTTCACCCACAGCCTCAAGTGGGAGGGCGTCAAGACCTGGGACTGCGAGCATCCTAACCTTTATACCCTCAAGATTGACCTCCTCTCCGACAAGGGCAAGATTCTCCACAGCGTCTCCGAGCGCATCGGCTTCAGGACAGTCGAGCTCCGCGTGCGCGACGGTCTGTATGTCAACGGTGTCAAGCTGGTGCTCAAGGGCGTAAACCGCCACGTCTTCCATCCTCAGAGCGGCCGCTGCTCGAACAAGTCGGCCAGCCTTGCTGATGCGCTGCTCATCAAGGATATGAATATGAACGCAGTGCGTTCGCACTACCCGCCGGACGAGCACTTCCTCGACGTATGCGACTCACTCGGCCTCTTCTACCTCGACGAGCTTGCAGGATGGCACGGCCGCTATGACGACGCGGTGGGCCCTCAGCTCGTGCGCGAGATGGTCAGAAAAGACGTCAACCATCCGAGCATCATCCTTTGGGACAACGGCAACGAGGGAGGATGGAACACCAAGCTCGACAAACTCTTCTACGAGTACGACCCTCAACAGCGCCACGTGATTCATCCTTGGGCTGACTTCGACGATCTCGACACCCACCATTACCCGACCTACCTGACCGGAGTGGGAAGGTTCACCAACGGTTACAAGGTGTTTATGCCTACTGAGTTTATGCACACCAACTCCGACCAGGGCGGCGGAGCAGGCCTCGAGGACTTCTGGGACAACTGGACCCGCCATCCTCTCTTTGCCGGTGGCTTCATCTGGGCCTTCGTGGACGAGTCCATCGAGCGCCGCGATATGGACGACAAGCTCGACTGCCACTTCGATATGGGTAATGACGGCCTCGTCGGACCTTACCGTGAAAAAGAAGGCAGTTACTACGCAGTCAAGCACATCTGGTCGCCTGTCCAGATACGTGACCTTTTCATCACCCCTTCTTTCAAGGGAGACTTCTACATAACGAATAAATATCTCTTCTCCGACTTGAGCGAGGTAAAGATGGTTTACCGCCTCAAGAGGATACAGAACCCGGCAGAAGGCGCCGGTTCGAGCGTGAGCGCCAAGGGTGAGATCAAAGTGCCTGTCCTCGCGCCAAACACCACCGGCATCATGCATCTCGACCTGCCGGAAGGCTTCTTCGACAACGATCTCCTCGAGCTTGAGGCCTTTGCCGCCGACGGCAGCAGCATCTGCACCTGGACCTGGCCTATCCGCTATGCCAACGACTACTTCAAGCGCCACAATCCTTTCCGTCCTGCCTCAGGCAAGGCCGGCATCAAGGAGGAAGGCGGCTCCGTCAAGCTATGCGCTGCAGGACTCAGCGCCGGCTTCAACCCTGAAAACGGAAACCTGGAGTCTCTCGAGCTCAACGGCAAGAAGCTCCCGTTCGGCAATATGCGCCCAGTGGGTATGAAGATGCGCTTTGTCAGCGCAAGCCACCGCCTCGACGGCGATGACGCCGTATTCGTAGCCAAGTACCTGGGAGCCGTTGACTCAATTGTATGGCGTATGAAACCGGACGGCAAGCTCGGTATGGACGCCGTGCTGCTGAACCGCGACAACGGCGGCATCAGGGGAGGCTTTGACGACGGCTTCACCGACACAAATGTCAAGGATCTGGGCTTCGCCTTCGACTTCCCTGAAAGTGCCGTAAAGAGTATGGACTGGATGGGAAGGGGCCCATACAGGGTATGGAAGAACCGCCAGAGGGGCCACAACATAGACTTCTGGAGCAAAGACTACAACAACACCATCACCGCAAGGGCTGTCAAGGGGGAACTCGAATACCCGGAGTTCAAGGGTTACCACGCCAACATCTATTGGGCAAGGCTCAACTCTGACGAATACCCTATGACCGTTTACAGCGAGACCGACGGACTCTTCTTCAAGGTCTTCAACCTTGACGAGCCTGAGGACTCCCCTGCTCCAATCTTCCCGCAGCTGCCGGAGGGAGACCTCGCCTTCCTGCTTGACATCCAGGCAATCAAGAGTTTCAAGTCCATCCCTCAACAGGGTCCGAAGAGCCAGCCGGGCAACATCCGCATCAAGTCCGGAGACGAAGGCTTGAGGATGACACTGTGGTTCGACTTTCTCAAAGAGCAGCCAAAGCCCTCATACAGGGCCGAAAAGCTCCGTATGGAGAAACTCGGCCGGGGTCTTGTAGCCGTAAGACATCAGGCCGGAAAGGCCTTCCTGAGCTGGCGCTACCTTAGTAGCGACGCCTCATACCTTGCCTTTGACGTCTATCGCAACGGACGAAAAATCAATTCCAAGCCCATCAGCGACAGGACCTGGTTCATCGACGAGAACGCCCCTGACAAGGATATAGTCTATGAAGTGAAGCCTATAGGCGGACAGTTTCCCGCAGGAACTTTCACCCTTGCCAAAGACGCCGTCAAGCCTTATCTCGACATCCCTATAGAAGCTCCGGCCGACCAGATTATGCCTGACGGCCAGACAGCCCGCTACTCGCCCGGGGACTGCTCGCTTGGAGACGCCGACGGGGACGGGGAATATGAGCTTTTCCTCAAGTGGGATCCCAGCAACGCCCACGACAACGCCCACAACGGCTATACCGGAACCGTATTCATCGATTGCCTGAAACTCAGCGGCGAGAGGCTTTGGAGAATTGACCTTGGACGCAATATTCGCGCTGGAGCACACTACACCCAGTTTATGGTCTATGACCTCGACGGCGACGGCTGTGCGGAACTCGTCTGCAAGACAGCTGACGGCACCACTGACGCCGCAGGCACCGTCCTGGGCGACAAGGATGCCGATTACCGCGTACACGACAAGGCCCTCGTCGGCCGCATTATGTCAGGCCCCGAATACCTCAGCGTATTCGACGGGCGCAGCGGCAAGTTCGTCACCACGGTCGATTACCTTCCCGGTCGCGGTGAAAACGGCATCTGGGGCGACACCAAGGCAAACCGCTGCGACCGCTTCCTCGGCGCAATCGCCTACCTTGACGGCGAAAATCCGAGCGTAGTGATGTGCAGGGGCTATTACACCCGCACCACCCTCTCAGCCTACGACTTCGACGGCAAGCAGCTCCGCCTCCGCTGGCACTTCGACTCCTTCAGCAAGCCCGAATACAAGGCCTTCGAAGGTCAGGGCAACCACAACCTGCGCGTTGCCGACGTGGACGGCGACGGCTGCGATGAAATCGTTTACGGCTCCTGCTGCATCGACCACGACGGCAGCGGCCTCTACTCCAACGGTCTGGGCCACGGAGACGCAATGCACATCGGCCAGATGATACCCGGTTCAGAGGCACTTCAAGTATGGATCGGACACGAGAATGACGGCGTAGGCAGCGCCCTTGTAAATGCCCACGATGGTCAGATCATCACCCACATTCCCGCCAAAGGCGACATCGGTCGCTGTATGGCTGCCGACATCGACCCGACCAACCCGGGTTGGGAGATGTGGAGCCTGGGCACCGACGGCATCCTCAACTGGCAAGGCGAGAAGATTGCCGAAAAGGCCCCTTCCTGCAACTTTGCCATCTGGTGGGACGGCGACCTGTCAAGGGAGTTGCTCGACCGCAACTACATCGACAAGTTCAACCCCCAGACCCGCGGCTTCGACCGCATCGAGACCTTTGAGGGGGCAAGCAGCATAAACGGCACCAAGGCGACTCCGCTCATATCGGCGGACATCCTGGGCGACTGGCGCGAAGAGCTCGTCCTGCGCAGCGATGACGGCAAGTCCCTGAGGCTTTACCTCTCCACCATACCGACAGCATACCGCTTCCACTGTTTTATGGACGACCCGGTTTACCGCTGCTCAGTTGCAAACGAGAACGTCTGCTACAACCAGCCGCCAGAGGCAAGTTTCTACTTCGGCGAAGACCTGAAGGAAGGACCGTTCCGCGGCACCCTCATCAAAAAGGCCTCAACACCGAAGGCAATCGAGCTGGACAACAGCTACAGCGACAACACTCCGGACTCGCTCGACATAGCAAAGACAGCACGGCCCGTAGCCGGCAGCTCACGCAAGGGCGACAATCCCGTTCTCTTCCTTGTCGGAGACTCCACTATGCGTACCGGCACCAGGGGCAATGGAGACAACGGCCAGTGGGGTTGGGGCTACTATGCAGGTCAGTTCTTTGACCCCGAGCGCATAAGCGTCGAGAACCACGCCCTCGGAGGACTTTCCATCAGGACCTTCTACAACGGCTGGTGGCCGGATGTGCTCAAGGGCATCCGAAAGGGAGACTACGTAATAATACAGCTCGGCCACAACGACAGCGGCCCATATGACACTCCGAAAGGCAGGTCATCGATACCGGGGACCGGAAACGAAAGCGTACAGGTCACCAAGGAGGACGGCAGCGTGGAAACTGTTCTCAGCTACGGCGAATACCTTCGCAGATTCATCTCCGATATCCGCAGCCGCGGAGCAATGCCTATAGTCTTCACCCTCACCCCGAGAAACCAATGGGACGACGGCCACATCCGCCGCAAGAACACCAGCTACAATGTCTGGATGAGGGAAGTTTGCAGCCAGACCGGCGCCCCTCTGATTGAATTCGAAGAGGAGAGCGCATCCGAGCTGGAGAGTTTCAGCCGGATGAAGGTTGACTATATGTTCTACAACGACAACATCCACTCCAGCGAATACGGAGCCCGCAGAAACGCCCAGGTTGCGGCAAAGGTCCTTGCCAAGAGCAGCGAAACCGACCTCGGAAGCTACCTGCTTCCTTTCTCCGAAACCTTCCCTGTCCAGGAGTTCACCCGTCAGGAAGGCAAGCCTGTTCTCTTCGTGACCGGTGACAGTACAATCCAAAACAACGACTCCGACCCTGACGGGATGTGGGGCTGGGGCAGCGTGCTCGACACCGTCTTCGACAGCGACAGGATTACCCTGGTGAACGCCGGCAAGGCCGGACGCAGCGCCAGGACCTTCCTTGACGAAGGCCGCTGGGAAAAGGTTTACAACGCCCTCAGGCCTGGAGATTTCGTGGTCATCCAGTTCGGCCACAACGACTTCGGCGAAATCAGCACCGGAAGGGCGCGAGCCGATTTGCCGAACACCTCTGATGACACTGAAATCCACTTTATGCCTAACCACAAGTACCAGGTCATCCGCTCCTACGGCTGGTACCTGCGCAAATTCATAGACGAAGTCAGGGAAAAAGGAGCAACCCCTATCCTCGTAAGCTGCACTCCGCGCAACGAGTGGCCGGAAGGCAAGATTGAAAGACGCGAGTTCTTCATCCGCCTTGCAGAAGAAGTCCGCAGCCAGACCGGTGTGGATTTCGTGGATATGCTCAAAATCAGCGCCGACTATTATGATTCCATCGGTCGCGAGGCGACTGCAGCTTACTTCAAGAACGACCACACCCACAGCTCGAAACTCGGAGCCCTGCGCAACGCAAGGTCCTTCGGCGAAGGGCTCAGGCAGTCACGACATCCGCTTTCAGAATACCTCAAATAACAATACATTATGAACGTAAAAAAAACTATCCTTTGTACCTCGGCGCTCCTGGGCTCTGTCCTGATGACTGCCCAGAACACCGGCTGGTACACTCCGACAGTTGAAAACAAGCCTTTCGTAAGATGGTGGTGGCTCGGAAGCGCCGTAGATCGCGAAGGCCTCAGCTACAATCTTGAAGAATTCGCCAAGGCCGGAATAGGCGGCTACGAAGTCACGCCTATCTACGGGGTCAAGGGCAACGAACAGAACGACATCCAGTACCTGTCCCCTGAATGGATGGAGATGTATTCCTTCCTGGTGAGCGAATCCGAAAGGCTCGGTCTTCAGTGCGACTTGAACAACGGAACCGGCTGGCCTTTCGGCGGTCCTCATATCACGCCGGACATCGCCGCCCAGAAGATGCAGATCACCCAGGACGGCATCAAGTCAGTCCAGACCGGACAGAAAGTGAAGCGTGCAGCGCCCGGTGGCGAAGGTTTCGTGATGGACCATTACAACCCTGAGGCCCTCAAGACCTACCTCAAACGCTTTGACGAAGCTTTCGAAAAAAGCGGGGCAAAGTGGCCGCACACCTGGTTCAATGACTCATACGAAGTTTACGGTGCCGACTGGACCCCTGCTTTTGCAGAAATTTTCAAGGAGCGCTACGGCTACGACATAGTCCCTTATCTCCAGATGCTCCCTTCAAAGAAAGACCAGGGACCTGTCGATCTCCACAAACTCAGCGACTACGACAGGGCGATAGCTGACTACCGCGAACTCCTCGGCACTCTCCTCAGGGAGAACTTCATCACCCCTTGGATCGAATGGTGCCACAGCCACGGCTCCCTCGTACGCAACCAGTCCCACGGCTCTCCGGCCAACCTGCTCGACGTTTACGCCCAGGTGGACATCCCTGAATGCGAGACCTACGGTCGCAGCGACTTCAACATCCCCGGCCTCCGCCAGGACCCTATCAAGCGCCCGAACGACGGAGATCCCGCCGTCCTGAAGCTCGCCTCTTCGGCAGCCCACGTCAGCGGCAAGAAATACACCTCCAGCGAGACACTCACCTGGCTCACCGAGCACTTCAGAACCTCTCTGAGCCAGTGCAAACCTGAAATCGACCGTATGTTCGCCGCAGGCGTCAACCACATCTACTTCCACGGAGCACCGTACTCTCCAAAAGGTGCCGCCTTCCCGGGCTGGAAGTTCTACGCCTCCATCAATATGTCCCCTACCGGCGGAATGTGGAAGGACGCCCCTGCCCTCTTCAAGTACATCGAGCGCTGCCAGGCCTTCCTGACCGCAGGTGAGCCTGACTCCGACTTCCTCCTCTACTTCCCTATCTACGACAAGTGGGCTTCCGACACCCATAAAGCCTATATGATGTTTGACATCCACAGTATGGGCAAGACCCTTCCTGCTCTCAAGGAGGCAATGAACGAGATAGTCAGGAGCGGCTACGACGCCGACTATATTTCAGACGAACAGCTCTGCAAGTTCGACATCACCAAGCCTGTCATCGTGCCGTCCTGCACCCTTATGCCTGTAGAGACAGCCCGCAGGCTCGTCGAACTACGCAAGAAGGGCGTGCCGGTTTACTTCATCGGCAACACCCCTAGCGACGTGCCGGGCCTGGGAAACCTCAAGGCACGCCGCAGCGAATTCAAGAAACTCGCACGCAGCTTCGGCAAGGCAACTACTATGCAAAAAGTCCTCGCCACAAAGAAGGCAGAGGAGTTCAAGAGCGTATATGGAGGCGAGATGATACGCCGCCGCAACGAGGATGGAGGCTACAACTACTTCATCTCCCTGCTCAATGACCGCAGCATCGACGGCTATGTCAAGCTCGCCGTCCCTGCCGCATCCGCTATGATCTTCAACCCTATGACAGGCGAATCCGGCAAGGCGCTCATCCGCAGCGAAAATGACGGCTGCGCAAGCATCCTCCTCCAGCTTGAACCGGGCGAATCCCTGCTGATCAAGACTTTCCCTGTCGACATCGACGCCGAAGGCTGGAACTACGTTGCCTCGAAGGGAGAGCCTGTCGTGCTCAACACCGGCTGGTCAATCCGCTTCCCTGAAAGCGACCCTGAAATCAAGGGTGTCAAATACATCGGCAAGCCGGCCGACTGGACCACCCTCAAAATCGAAGGCGTGAAGGTCAACTTCGGCACCGCCCACTACTCTACCGCAATCGAGCTTGCCGACCCGCAGAGGGCCGACGACTGGATTCTCGATCTGGGCGACGTTCGCGAGAGCGCGAGAGTGTTCGTCAACCGCCAGGAGGTAGGCCGCGTGTGGGCAGTACCATTCCGCATCAATATCGGAAAATACCTCAAGCCGGGCATCAACATCCTGGACGTCTATGTGACCAATCTCCAGTCAAACCGCATTGCCGACTACGACAGGCGTGGAATCGAATGGAAGATCTTCAAGGATGCCAACATCTCCACCCTCGGCGGTCCTGCCGACTTCAGCAACTGGAAGACCGACCCTTCAGGCCTCTGCTCCGAGGTCAAGCTCATCCCTGTCACCCACAGGCTTCCGGCAAAGGACGAGGTTATCGCCCAGGCCCGTCTGGTGAACGACTATTTTATGACCAAGTTCCCTGACCAGACCTACGAAGTTCCGTTCCCTACCCGCAACAAGATGTATATGGGAGACATCTGGACCAGAGGCGTGTATTACGAAGGCCTGATGGCCCTCAATGCCGTTGACCCTCAGCAGCGCTACATCGACTACGCCCTCGACTGGGCGAACTATTGGGATTGGGGTATGCGCAACGGAGTGACCCTCACCCGCAATGCCGACAACTACTGCTGTGCCCAGACCTACATCGACCTCTACCGTATGTTCGGCGAGGCGAAGATGATAGAGAAGACCACCGAATGTCTGGAAAACATCCTCAACACCCCGGAGGCAGAAGCCGACTGGACCTGGATCGACGCCATCCAGATGGGTATGCCTGCCCTTATCAAGTACGGCGTTACCACCTCCCGTCCGGAGTTCTTCGAGAAGGCCTGGATTATGTACAAATGGAGCCGCGACCGCTTCCTGAACACCGCCGAAGGCCTCTGGTGGAGGGACAAGGACTTCTGTCCTCCATACACCACCCCGTCAGGCAAGAACTGCTACTGGGGACGCGGAAACGGTTGGGTAATCGCTGCACTTGCAAGGGTGCTAGAAGAATTGCCTGAGAACGACCCTCACCGCGAGGTTTACATCGAGGACTTCCGCAATATGTGCAAGGCCCTGCTGGGATACCAGCGCAGCGACGGCACCTGGAACTGCTCTATCGCCGATCCTCTCGATTTCGGCGGCCCTGAAGCCACCGGAACCGCCCTTTTCGTGTACGGTATGGCCTGGGGAGTGAATCACGGCCTGCTCGACAAGGATGAATATTTGCCGTCAATCACCGCCGGCTGGAACGGACTCAACAGAATCTGCATCCACCCTAACGGATTCATCGGCTACTCCCAGGGTTCGGGTAAGGAGCCAAAGGAAGCCCAGCCTGTAACTTACGACAAGATTCCTGATTTTGAAGATTTCGGAACGGGATGCTACCTGTTGGCCGCAGCTGAAGTCTATAGGCTCAGCGAATAAGAAAAATATTTCGCAATCCGGGATTTATTATTAAATTTGTATGATAGTATCTCTATTTGAGACCAAATATAAAGCACTAAAATAACGTTATTATGGCTAAAGAAAAGAAATTCATTACCTGTGACGGTAACCAGGCTGCGTCTAACATCGCATATTTGTTCAGCGAGCACGCAGCCATTTACCCTATCACGCCTTCTTCGACAATGGCTGAGAACATTGACGAGTGGGCCGCCCACGGAAAGAAGAACCTCTGGGGCGAGACTGTGAAGGTTACAGAGATGCAGAGTGAGGCAGGTGCAGCGGGAGCAGTGCACGGCTCCCTTCAGGCTGGCGCCCTTACCACCACTTTTACCGCATCCCAGGGCCTCCTGTTGATGATTCCAAATATGTACAAGATTGCCGGAGAAATGCTTCCGACCGTCTTCCACGTATCGGCTCGCGCGCTCGCATCACACGCACTTTCAATTTTCGGTGACCATCAGGACGTGATGGCCTGCCGCCAGACCGGTTGGGCTATGCTCGCATCAAGCTCAGTTCAGGAGGCACAGGACCTCGCAGCCGTTGCCCACCTCTCAACCCTCAAGGCTTCAGTGCCTTTCCTCCACTTCTTCGACGGTTTCCGCACTTCACACGAAATCCAGAAGATCGAGGCCATCGACGAGGACGACCTCAGGAAGATGGTTTCAACCAAGGCACTCGAGAACTTCCGCAAGCGCGCCCTCACTCCTGAGGCTCCTGTGACCCGCGGTACAGCCCAGAACGGTGACGTTTACTTCCAGGCTGTTGAGTCACGCAACCAGGTTTACGAGGCAGTTCCGGACATCGTTGCCCGCTATATGGGTGAGATCGGTGAGGTTACAGGCCGCCAGTACCGTCCTTTCGAGTACTACGGTTCAAAGGATGCCGAGAACATCATCATCGCGATGGGTTCTGTTACCGAAACCATCAAGGAGACCATCGACTACCTCGCAGCCCACGGCAGAAAGTACGGTCTGATCACCGTTCACCTCTACCGTCCATTCTCAGAGAAATACCTCCTCAAGGTGCTTCCTAAGTCAGTTCGCAAGATTGCCGTTCTCGACCGCACCAAGGAGCCGGGAGCTCTCGGAGAGCCTCTCTACCTCGATGTAAAGGCCCTCTTCCAGGGCAAGGAGAACGCACCGCTGGTAATCGGCGGCCGTTACGGTCTCTCTTCAAAGGACACCACTCCTGCACAGATCATCGCCGTTTACGACAACCTTGACCGCAAGGAGCCTAAGAACGACTTTACCATCGGTATCGTTGATGACGTCACCTTCAAGAGCCTCGCAACCAAGGGCGAGATCTCTATCGTGAAGAAGGGCACCACCGAGTGCAAGTTCTACGGACTGGGTTCTGACGGTACCGTCGGCGCCAACAAGAACACCATCAAGATCATCGGTACCCACACCGATCTCTACAGCCAGGCATACTTCGACTACGACTCAAAGAAGTCCGGCGGTTACACCTGTTCTCACCTGCGCTTCGGCAAGTCGCCTATCAAGGCCCCTTACCTCGTGGGAACTCCTGACTTCGTAGCCTGCCACGTGCCTTCATACCTCGAGAAATATGACGTGCTCAAGGGTATCAAGGAAGGCGGCAGCCTCCTTCTCAACTCCCTCTGGAACGAGGAGGAGACCCTAGCACGCATTCCTGACGCCGCAAAGGCCGTCATCGGCCGCAAGAAGATCAAGCTCTACATCATCAATGCAACCAAGATCGCCGCTGAAATCGGCCTTGGCGGACGCACCAACACCATCCTTCAGAGCGCATTCTTCAGAATCACCGGCATCATCCCTGTAGAGGACGCAATCAAGTATATGAAGGACGCAGCCCTCAAGTCTTACGGCAAGAAGGGTGAGAACATCGTGAATATGAACTATGCCGCCATCGACCGCGGCGGTGAGTATGTACAGGTGAATGTCCCTGCCGAGTGGGCAAACATCAACGCCAAGTTCTCAACTCCTAACGCCGGCAGGCTCGCTCCTGCCTTCGTCAAGGACATTGCTGACGTTGTCAACTCACAGTGCGGCGACACCCTCCCTGTAAGCGCATTCCTTCCTTATCAGGACGGTACTATGCCTGCAGGCTCAGCAGCCTTCGAGAAGCGCGGCGTGGCCGTAAACGTGCCTGTATGGGACGCTGACAAGTGTATCCAGTGCAACACCTGTGCATTTGTCTGCCCTCACGCTGCCATCCGTCCATTCCTTATGACCGAGGCTGAAGCCGCTGAGGCTCCTGCAAGCATCAAGAAGGCTGACGGAAAGGCAAACCTCAAGGAGTACAAGTACGCTCTCGCAGTTTCAGTAGCTGACTGTACCGGTTGCGGCAACTGTGTTGACGTATGTCTGGCAAAGGACAAGGCCCTCTCTATGGCTCCATATATGGACAACGCCGCAGACCAGGCCAACTTCGACTACCTCAACTCAAAGGTAGGCTACAAGACTCCTCTGGATCCTAAGTCAAATATGAAGGCCGCACAGTTCTCACAGCCACTGTTCGAGTTCTCAGGAGCTTGTGCAGGTTGTGGTGAGACTCCATACATCAAGAA
>JAEDLO010000033.1 GCA_016295245.1 Bacteroidales bacterium
CGCCGCGAAGGAAACCAACGGCAAGCCGAAGATGAAAAAGAAGGTCCACCACTTCGAGTATGACCTGATTACCGGCAAGCTTAGTGAATATGACAAGGAAGAGGACGAGCTGCCGCGCTGGGCAAGCATCTCTCCTGACGGCACGATGGGCGTGTACTCCCGCAACAACAACCTCTTCTGGATGGACAGGGAGAATCTAAAGAAGGCCGCCAAGGACGAAAAGGACTCCACCCTCGTGGAGCACAGGATCACCTCCGACGGCATCACCGATTACGGCTACACGTCGGGGAGCATCTATGGCGACGGCAACAGCCAGACCGACACCACCAAGCGCCAGCGCGCCTATGTCATCTGGTCGCCTGACTCCAGGCATTTCGCCACGGAGAAGACCGACCGCCGCAAGATCAAGAACCTCTGGGTCATCAACGTGCTGAGCAACCCGCGCCCGACGCTTGAGACCTACAAGTACCAGATGCCGGGCGAAGAGGGCGCAGAGAGCGAGCTCTTCGTCTTCTCGATGCCTGACGGAGAGGCAAAGCGCATCCGCTGCTCGGCTTTCAAGGAGCAGATGCTCAACATCGAGACCGCACCGATGACCCAAAAGGAGCGTTACGACAAGCAGCCGGCAAGGAAGTGGCTCGGCGACGACAAGGGCTTCTTTATCTCCAGGGGCTCACGCGATCTCCACAGGATAGACCTCTGTTATGTCAGCCTCGACTCCGACAGCACCAGGACCCTCATCTCCGAGAGGATGAACACCTATATCGAAGAGCGCGACCTCAAGCTCGTGGGCAAGGACAGGATGATATGGTGGTCAGAGCGCAACGGCTGGGCAAACCTCTACCTCTACAAGACTGACGGCACCCTCATCCGCAACCTCACCGAAGGCGCATACCACGTCGAGGACGTGCTCGCCGTGAACGAAAAGGAGGGCTATGTCCTCTTCTCCGCCTGCGGCGTCAACAAGGATGAAAACCCTTACCAGCTGCACACTTACCGCGTCAGCCTCGAAGGCGGTGCTATACGCCAGCTGGATATGGACGATATGAACGTAGAGGCTACGGCCTGCGATGACGCGAAATATATGGTCGCCAACTGCTCGAGGGTGGACTATGCGCCTGAGACCTACCTGATTGGTGCCGACGGACGCAGGACCCTGCTCGAACAAGCCGACCTGAGCCTGCTCTACAAGGCCGGCTACAAGATGCCCGAGCGCTTCAAGGTCAAGGCCGCCGACGGCGTGACCGACCTCTACGGCGCGATGTACAAGCCGTTCGACTTCGACTCCACCAAGGTGTATCCTATCATCGACTACGTCTATCCCGGACCGCAGGTCGAGGGTAACAATATCGCCTGGTCAAAGGGTATGCTGCGCACCGACAGGCTCGCCCAGATCGGCTTCGTAGTCATCACCGTGGGCAACCGCGGAGGCCATCCGAACCGCTCGAAGTGGTACCACAACTACGGCTACGGCAACCTGCGCGACTATGGCCTCGAAGACCAGAAGTACGCCATCCAGCAGCTCGCCTCGCAACACAGCTTCATCGACATCGACCGCGTCGGCATCCACGGCCACTCGGGCGGAGGCTTTATGAGCACGGCGGCAATGCTCAAATACCCTGATTTCTTCAAGGTGGCTGTATCCTGCGCAGGAAACCACGACAACCGCATCTACAACCGCTGGTGGAGCGAAACCCACCACGGCGTCAAGGAAGTGGTTTCAGGGGGCGACACCACCTTCGTTTACCATATCGAGACCAATCCGGAGATTGCCGCCAACCTCAAGGGCCACCTGATGCTGGTGCACGGCGACATCGACAACAATGTCCACCCTGGCAACACCATACGCGTCGCCAACGCCCTCATCAGGGCTAACAAACGCTTCGATCTGATGATTCTCCCGGGCCAGAGGCACGGATTCACGGATATGAACGAGTACTTCTTCTACCGGATGGCGGATTACTTCTCGGAATGGCTCCTCAAGGAGAGCGAAAGGGAAGAAGTTGACATCCCTTATCTGAACAACGACTAGAACAATCCCTTGACAAGATACCACAGGACAGGGACCAAGAGCGCCGGAAGGAAGTTCAGGGTCTTGCAGTCCTTGATTTTCAGGATGGAAAGTCCTGAAGAAATGATGAGCACCCCTCCTACAATGGACAACTCGCTGACAAGCGGTCCTTGCAGGAGGGTGCTGTCTGATGCGAGCTTGGCGATAAGATAGAACATCCCCTGCCAGCAGAAGAGCACCGGCGCGGCGAAAATCATCCCTATGCCGTAGGTGGTGGCGAAGACCATCGAGGTCACCAGGTCGAGGGTGGAGTTGGTGAACAGGAAGGTATTGTCGCCTTTGAGCGCGCTGAGCACGGGGCCGACTATTGAAAAAGTGCCGATGCAGTATAGCAGGCAGGCCGTCGTCAGACCCTTCGCGAGGCCCTCGCCGCCCTTGCGCGAAATGAAAGCGTTGACCCTGCCGTCCAGGTCCAGCGCCGTCCCGACCAGGCCGCCTATGGCCAGACTCAGGATGAAGAGCACGGGGTACTCGCTTTTTGGCATATTGGCTACGAAAGCATTGGCTCCCAAGGCCAGGGAGGCAAGTCCCATCGCGTTGAAAAGCACTTTGGAATACTTCTCATCAAGGCCCTTCTTGAAGAGGGTTCCGACCAGCGTTCCTATTATGATGCAGGCTGTATTGACTATGGTTCCTATCATTTTCCTTGAGAAATTTCAAGTAAATATAGGAATTTTGTATAGAAATGTTTAAGTTTGAATAATTATTCAACCCATAATACTAAGACATCTATGCCAGTAAAGTTCTACGCTACCGACGAGAAGATTCCTCTCGAGATGCACAAAGTACGTATGATTCAGAAACTTAACCTACTGCCCGTAGAAGAGCGACTGAAAAAAATACAGGAGGCTGGAAACAACACCTTCCTCCTCCAGAACAAAGATATCTATCTGGATATGCTGACCGACTCCGGCGTAAACGCAATGTCGGATCTCCAGACAGCCTCGATGCTCCAGGCTGACGATTCATACGCGGGCAGCGAGACCTTCAACCGCGTCAAGGCGGCAGTCAAGGAAGTGTTCGGCACCGAAAACGTGCTGCCGGCCCACCAGGGACGAGCCTGCGAGAACATCTTGGCAGAAGCCTACGTGAAGCCGGGTATGGTAGCCCTGATGAACTTCCACTTCACAACCACCAAGGCCCACATCACCCGTCTGGGAGGCGAGGTCATCGAGCTCGTCCAGAAGAAGGGCCTCATCCCTCAGAGCGACGACCCGTTCAAGGGCGATTTCGACCTCAAGGAACTCAAGGCAACTATTAAGAAATACGGCCCTGAGAAAGTGGCCTTCGTGCGCGTGGAAGCGGGCACCAACCTCATCGGCGGCCAGCCTGTCAGCCTTGAAAATATGCTGGCGGTAAGCGACATCTGCCACGACTACGGCATCAAGAGCATACTCGACGCCTCCCTGCTCCAGGACAACGTTTACTTTATGAAGACCAGGGAGCCGCAGTGCAAGTATATGACCACCAAGGAGATATACCATCTGCTTGCAAGCCGCTTCGACATCATCTACTTCTCTGCCCGCAAGCTCGGCTTCAGCCGCGGAGGCATCATCACCAGCGTAGACCCTAAGTACACCAACGAGATGATGGAATTCATCCCTCTCTACGAGGGCTTCCTCACCTACGGAGGTATGGAGGTGCGCTCGATGGAGGCGATGGCCCAGGGTCTTCTCGAAAGCCTGGATATGGAATACATCAACCAGGGACCGGAGTTCATCGAGTATCTGGTCAACGACCTGGACAAATACGGCGTGCCTGTAATCAAGCCTGCCGGCGGCCTTGGAGCCCACCTCGACTGCCAGGCTTTCGTGCCTGAGATGCCGCACAACCAGTATCCGGCAGCCGCTGTCGGCGCGGCAATCTACATCGCCGGCGGTATCCGAGGAATGGAGCGTGGTACGGTATCCGAGCAGAGGGAAGAAGACGGAACCGAGCGTTTCGCCGAACTCGAACTCCAGAGACTTGCCGTTCCGAGACGAGTTTACACCCTCAGTCAGATCAAATACTGCGCGGACCGCGTGAAGTGGGTTTGGGATAACCGCAATCTCATCGGCGGCCTTGAGTGGACCCTGGAGCCGAAAGTGCTCAGATTCTTCTTCGGCCGCATGAAAGAAATCGGCTACTGGCAGGAAGAGCTGGTTGAAAAATTCAAGCAGGACTTCGGCGATTCCCTCTAGTCTGGTGATTTATCCCTTTGAACTTGAGGCTGACTGGGCTCCCGGTCAGCCTCAATTTTGCCAAAATATGCGTAATTACTTAAATCATAAGCGGGGAAACTGCCTGAATTACACCATTTTCACCACTGATGATTTGATTTACTTAATTATTTAATTATATTTGCGTCTCCTAGGTTAGTTAGTAATAGAAAATTATATGTACGACGTAGAAATCGTAAAAGATTTTTATTCCGAATTCGGCGCCAAAGTTGAGCGCGCCCGCAAGGCTTTGGACCGTCCTCTGACGCTCACCGAAAAAATCCTGTATGCCCACCTCTACGACGACAGGGAGATAAGCCCCCTGGGCCGCTGCACGGATTACGCCAACTTCAGGCCGGACAGGGTTGCAATGCAGGATGCCACCGCACAGATGGCCCTGCTCCAGTTTATGAACGCCGGCAAAGATGCCGTATGCGTGCCTTCCACCGTCCATTGCGATCATCTGATCTGTGCACACAAGGGTGTTGAAAGCGACCTTCCGGAGGCGCTCAAGACCAACAGCGAGGTTTACGACTTCCTCGCATCGGCTTCTGCCCGCTACGGCATCGGCTTCTGGAAACCGGGTGCGGGCATCATCCACCAGATCGTGCTTGAAAACTACGCCTTCCCGGGCGGAATGATGGTCGGCACCGACTCCCACACCCCCAACGCGGGCGGCTTGGGTATGCTCGCCATCGGCGTGGGCGGCGCGGACGCAGTGGACGTGATGACGGGAATGGAGTGGGAGCTCAAGATGCCCAAAATTATCGGCGTGCGCCTCAGCGGCAGGCTGCGCGGATGGACTTCCGCAAAGGACATCATCCTCAAACTCGCAGGCATCCTGACCACCAAGGGCGCCACAAACGCCATCATCGAGTACTTCGGCCCCGGAGCCTCAACCCTCTCCTGCACCGGCAAGGCAACCTGCTGCAATATGGGTGCGGAAGTGGGCGCGACGACCTCCGTCTTCCCTTTCGACAGCTCGATGGCGCACTACCTCGCCTCGACCGGACGCGAAATCGTAGCCGAGCTCGCGACGGAAAACGCCGTCAACCTCAGAGCCGACAACGAAGTGCTCGCCGAGCCTGAGAAGTACTACGACCGCATCATCGACATCGATCTTACAACCCTTGAACCGCGCTACAACGGCCCTTTCACCCCGGACGCCGCACACATCGCCAGGGAGATGAAGGACGAAATCAAGGGCTGCAACTACCCCGAGAAGGTGGAGGTAAGCCTCATCGGCTCCTGCACCAACTCCTCTTACCAGGACCTCTCAAGGGCCGCTTCCGTTGCGCGCCAGGCCCTGGAAGCAGGTCTCAAGCCGGTTGCCCAGCTCATCGTCAACCCGGGCAGCGAGCGCATCAAGGCGACTGCCGAGCGTGACGGCATACTCCAGACCCTCAAGGACGCCGGCGCAGTCATTATGACCAACGCCTGCGGACCGTGCATCGGCCAGTGGAAGCGCATCACCGACGACCCGACTGCGCACAACTCCATAGTCACCACCTTTAACCGCAACTTCGCCAAGCGCGCGGATGGCAACCCGAACACCCACGCCTTCATCGTCTCACCTGAGATGGCCGTAGCGGTGGCCTTCGCCGGCAAGCTGGGCTTCGACCCGGCGGCCGACAGCATCGGCGAGTTCAAGTTCCACGCCCCTGAAGGCAATGACCTCCCTCTCGAGGGCTTCGCGCCTTACGAGGAAGGCTATGTAGCCCCTCAGGCAGGAAGCCCAGATCCTGTAATCCGCCCGGACAGCGAGCGCATCCAGAAGCTCAAGGCCTTCGAGCCATGGAACGGCGAGGACTTCATTTCGCTTCCGCTGCTGATCAAGACCAAGGGCAAGTGCACCACCGACCACATCTCGATGGCCGGCCCGTGGCTGAAGTACCGCGGCCACCTGGAGAACATCTCCGAAAACCTGCTGATGGGCGCAGTTGACGCCTTCAGCGGCGAGACAGGCCCGGTTGCACCGCTTGCAAGGAAATACAGGGACGAGGGAACGGGGAGCATCGTCATCGCCGAGGATAACTACGGCGAGGGCTCGAGCCGCGAGCACGCAGCGATGGAGCCGCGCTTCCTGGGCGTCAAGGCCATCCTGGCCAAGAGTTTCGCCCGCATCCACGAGACCAACCTCAAGAAGCAGGGCGTGCTGGCGCTCACCTTCTGCGACCCTGACGACTACGACAAGGTACGCAAGGGCGATGTCATCGACGTCATCTGCTCAACCATCACCCCGGGAGGCCGCATCGCCGTCATCCTCCACCACGACGACGGCAAGAGCGAGACCATCTGGGCAAACCACACATACAACGAACAGCAGATCCGCTGGTTCAAGGCGGGTTCTGCCCTCAACAGCCTGAAATAATGACAATCAAGACCATCCCATTCATCAAGGGCGACGGAGTCGGCCCGGAAGTGACAGCCGCATCGCAGGCAATCCTCAACGCAGCAATCGAAAAGGCCTACCACGGCCAGAAGAAACTCGACTGGCTTGAGGTACCCGCCGGTCAGAAGGCCTTCGAGACCCTGGGCAGCTATATGCCCGATGAGACCCTCGAAGCCTTCAGGAAATACGGCATAGGCATCAAGGGCCCCCTCACCACACCGGTGGGAGGCGGCATCCGCAGCCTCAACGTCTACCTCCGCCAGAGCCTCGACCTGTACGTCTGCCTGCGCCCGGTGCGCTGGTTCAAGGGCGTAGTGTCGCCTGTCACCCATCCTGAGAATGTGGATATGGTCATCTTCCGCGAGAACACGGAGGACATCTACGCCGGCATCGAGTGGGAAAACGGCAGCCCCGAGGCAAAGAAGTTCTATGACTTCCTGCACAACGAGATGGGAGTCAGCAAGGTGCGCTTCCCCGAGACCTCAAGTTTCGGCGTGAAGCCTGTGTCCCGCGAGGGCAGCGAGAGACTCGTCAGAGCCGCCTGCCGCTATGCCCTCGACCACGGCAGGAAGACCGTGACCCTCGTGCATAAGGGCAATATTATGAAGTTCACCGAAGGCGGCTTCAAGAAGTGGGGTTATGAGCTCGCGCAGAGGGAGTTCGGCGAGGAAATCGCAGCCGGCAAGCTCGTGATCAATGACCTGATCTGCGACGCCTTCCTGCAGAACGCCCTGCTCAAGCCGCAGGACTACTCGGTTATCGCCACCCTCAACCTCAACGGCGACTACATCTCCGATATGCTCGCCGCACAGGTGGGCGGAGTTGGCATCGCTCCGGGCGCAAACATCAACTACCAGAGCGGCAACGCCATCTTCGAGGCCACCCACGGCACCGCCCCCGACATCGCGGGAAAGGATATCGTGAACCCTTGTTCACACCTGCTCTCGGGTGTGATGATGCTCGAGCACCTCGGCTGGAACGAAGCCGCCGACCTCGTCTATCAGGCGCTCGAGACCTCTTTCGCCCGTGGCTGCGCCACCACCGACCTGGCCAGGCTGATGCCTGACGGCAAGGCGATGGGCACCAGGGAGTTCACAGACTACATCGTAAGTATCATCAAAGGCTAACCTTATGCTGAGCAAGACAAGAAAAGACTACCTGGTCTATAAGCTGTCGGACCAGATGAAGAGCTGTACCAAAATTGACGCACAACTGTTCAAAAAGATGGACGTCAAGAGGGGTCTGCGCAACGAAGACGGAACCGGCGTGCTCGCCGGCCTGACCAACATAGGCGATGTAGTCGGCTACCGCAGGGACGCCGAGGGCCAGCTGCAGCCTACCGAAGGCAAGCTCTTCTTCAGGGGCTACGAGGTTGCGGACATCGTTGACGCCATCCTCAAGGAGGGGCGCTTCGGCTTCGAGGAAGTAGCCTATCTGCTGCTCTCCGGAAGGCTTCCCGACAAGGACGAGCTGTCGGATTTCAAGGAGCTCATCTGCGACAATATGCCGCTCGAACACCAGACCATCCTCCACATCATCGAACTCGAAGGCGAGGACATAATGAACATCCTTGCCAGGAGCGTTCTGGAGTTCTACACCTTCGACGACAATCCGGACGACACCTCGAGGGAGAACCTGATGAGGCAGAGCATAGAGCTTACTTCAAAGTTCCCGACAACCATCGCATACGCCTACAATATGTTCAGGCACAAGAAGTTGGGCAGAACCCTCCACCTTCGCCATCCGAAGGAGGGCCTGTCTCTGGCGGAGAATTTCCTCTATATGCTCAAGGGGCCGGACTACACCCAGCTCGAGGCCAGAACCCTCGACCTGATGCTCATTCTTCACGCCGAGCACGGCGGAGGTAACAACTCCACCTTCACCGTCAGGGTGACTTCCTCCACCGGCACAGACACCTATTCTTCGATTGCCGCCGGCATAGGCTCGCTCAAGGGCCCGAAGCACGGTGGAGCCAACATCAAGGTCAGCGATATGGTCCAGCACCTGCGCAACACCATCAAGAACTGGGAGGACGAAGATGAAATCGGAGAGTATCTGACCAAAATCCTCAACAAGGAGGCCTACGACGGCACCGGCCTCATCTACGGCATAGGCCACGCCGTCTATACCCTCTCCGACCCGCGTGCGGTGCTTCTCAAGAAGATGGCCCGCGAGCTTGCCGCCGAGAAGGGCAGGATGTACGAGTTCGAGTTCCTCGAGAGGCTTGAGAAGGTCGCCATCGAGACCATTTACAAAGTCAAGGGCAAGGGCAAGACCCTCTGCGCAAACGTGGACTTCTATTCGGGCTTCGTATATGATATGATAGGCATCAGCAGGGAGATCTACACTCCGCTGTTTGCAATGTCCAGAATCGTCGGCTGGTGCGCCCACCGCAACGAAGAGCTCAATTTCGAGGGACGCAGAATAATAAGACCGGCATACCGCTGCGCAACAGAAGAGCGCAACTATATACCGATCTCGAAGAGATAATTCAGATTAACTTTTTACTGATGACTCGCGAAGCGCTGCTCCGCGAGTTTTTCGTATTTGGTCCCCGGACGGCCGTAATTGGCGTATGGGTAGATGGAGATGCCTCCGCGAGGGGTGAACAGTCCCGTGACCTCGATGTACTTCGGGTCCATAAGGGCGATCAGGTCCTTCATTATCTTGTTGACGCAGTCCTCGTGGAAGTCGCCGTGGTTGCGGAAACTGAAGAGGTAGAGCTTGAGGCTCTTGCTCTCCACCATCTTGACGTCGGGGATGTAGCTGATGCGGATTTCAGCGAAGTCCGGCTGGCCAGTGATGGGACAGAGGCTTGTGAACTCCGGACAGTTGAATCTCACCCAATAGTCATTGTCCGGGTGCTTGTTGACGAAGGTCTCAAGCACCTCGGGGGCGTAGTCACTTTTGTATTCGGTCTTGCTTCCAAGGGCCTGGAGGCCGTCTTTCTGCCTGTCTTCCATCGCTTAGACTTCGATTGAGGAGTTGAACTCTTCGAGGAAGCGAAGGTCGTTTTCGAAGTAGTGGCGAAGGTCGTTGACCCTCCACTTGAGCATCGCGATACGCTCAAGACCCATACCGAAGGCGAAGCCGCTGTATTTCTTGCTGTCTATGCCTGAAGCCTCGAGGACATTGGGGTCAACCATACCGCAGCCCATAATCTCAAGCCAGCCCGTACCCTTGCAGATATTGCAGCCCTTGCCGTGGCAGATGTTGCAGCTTACGTCAACCTCGGCTGACGGCTCGGTGAACGGGAAGTATGACGGTCTCATACGGATTTCGGTCTGAGGGCCGAACATTTCGCGGGCGAAGAGCAGAATGGCCTGCTTGAGGTCGGCGAAAGTGACATCCTCGTCGATGTAGAGTCCTTCCAGCTGGTGGAAGATGCAGTGGGCGCGGGCGCTGATGGCCTCGTTACGGAAGACGCGTCCCGGGCATACTACCCTGATCGGCACCTTGGAGTTCTCCATAGTGCGCACCTGCACGCTGGAGGTGTGGGTGCGGAGCAGGAGAGGATTCAGGTGGCCTGCGGAAACGAAGAAAGTGTCCTGCATATCGCGGGCAGGGTGGTTCGGAGGGAAATTGAGGGCTTCGAACACGTGGTAGTCGTCCTCGATTTCCGGACCTTCGGCAACGTCGTAGCCGAACTTGCGGAAGATTTCCACTATCTCCTGGCGAACTATCGATACCGGATGGCGGGATCCGAGCGGAAGGCTGTCTCCCGGCATCGAGAGGTCGGTCTTCGGAGCTGCCTGGGAGGCGCTGTCCTCAAGCGCGCCCTTGAGCTGGTCGATGGTCTCCTGGGCCTTCTGCTTCAGCTCGTTGAGCGTGCGTCCGAACTCTTTCTTGAGGTCTTTGTCCACGGTGCGGAACTCGTCGAACAGGGCGGTAATCTCACCCTTCTTGCCGAGGAAGCGCACCCTTGCCTCTTCCACGTCCTTGAGTGTCTTGCACTTGAGCTCATTGAGCTCGGCAAGGACTTTGTCTATGTCTTCTCGTTTCATATTTTCCGTTTACTATTTTTCGCCTTTGGCTTCGAGCTTGGCCTTGCGCTTGTCGCGCGCCTTCTTTTCCCTGGCCGCGCCCTGCTTGAGATATTTGTTCCACTGGTCTTCGTTCAGAACCTTGCCCATAGCCTGATAGATGGCCTCGAGCCACTTGTCCTGAACCTGCTCATATACGGCGCTGTTGCTGACCTTGGATGCCTGGAGCTGCTTGATTTCGGCGGTCATTGCCGTTACGTCGTGGGTAAGAATTGAATCTACGTAGAACAACTGCCAGTCCTCCAGACCGAGGTTGATGCCGGTCTGCTCCACGTTTTTGTCGATGTATTCCCTGAGCTGCTTCTCTTCTTTGATCTTGTCCTGTTCGCTCTGGCCCTGCTGCTGGGCGGCGGCGCTCAAAGTGAGAAGGGATAAAAGCAAAATCCCAAATATTTTCATAAATTTGCGTTTCACAATCCGCAAATTTAACAAATTTACCCAAAATGAGAAAAATTCTGCTTTCCTTCATCGCCCTGGCTGCCCTTGGAGCCCTCCGCGGCGAGGCTTGCACCAATGTTATCGTCACCCCCGGAGCCAGCGCTGACGGGTCGAGCATAGTGTCTTACGCCGCCGATTCGCACGTCCTCTACGGTGAGCTCTACTTCCACAAGGCCGCTCGCTTCCGCGCCGGAAGTATGCTGAAGGTAACGGAATGGGATACTTACCGCCCGCTCGGAGAGATCGCCCAGGTCTCGCGCACCTTCCAGACCGCAGGCAATATGAATGAGCACCAGCTCGTCATCGCCGAGACCACCTGGGGAGGCCGTCACGGCCAGGATGACCCGAACGGCGGCATTGATTACGGCTCGCTCATCTACATCACCCTCCAGAGGGCGCAGACCGCGCGCGCTGCCATCGACACCATCGTCGCACTGGCAAACCGCTACGGCTACTGCTCCGAGGGCGAGAGCTTCTCGATTGCCGACAAGAACGAGGCCTGGGTGATGGACCTCATCGGAAAGGGCTCGGACAGCAAGGGCATCGTCTGGGTGGCACGTCGCGTCCCTGACGGCTACATCTGCGCCCACGCCAATCAGGCAAGAATCACCCGCTTCCCGCAGGATGACCCGCAGAACTGCATCTTTGCCCCGGATGTGATTTCGTATGCGCGCAGCAAGGGCTGGTACGAGGGTCCCGACAGCGAGTTCAGCTTCCGCGACGCCTATAACCCACTGGACTTCAGCGGTGCAAGGGGTTGCGATGCTCGCGCCTGGAGCGCCTTCAACATCCTCTGCGACGGCGTTTTCCGCTACGAGAAGGACGGCGTGATGGTGGAGGAGAGCGCAAACGACTACCTCGATTACGCGATGGGATACGAGCTCAAGGGCGAGATGCCGCTGTTTGTTAAGCCTTCGCGCAAGATTAGCGCAAAGGATGTCGCCGAGGTGATGCGCGACCACTATGAGGGCACCCCTATGGATATGACCCTGGACATCGGAGCAGGCGGAAACGCCCTCCCTTACCGCTGGCGCCCTATGACCTTCGAATACGGGGGAAAGCGCTACACCAACGAGAGGGCGATTGCCACCCAGCAGACGGGCTTCTGGTTCGTGGCGCAGTGCCGCGGCTTCCTGCCTGACGAGGTGGGCGCGCTGCTGTGGTTCGGCTGCGACGACGCCGCAACATCCTACCTCACACCGATTTACGTCAACATCAACAAGGTGCCGGAGTGCCTGAGAGTGGGCAACGGCGATATGCTCCATTACAGCCCTACCTCGCAATTCTGGGCCTGCAACAGGCTGACCAACGCCTGCTACAGGATGTACAACCAGATGGCCCCGGTGGTCAAGAGCCATATCGACAGCTTTGAAAACGACCAGATGCAGCGCGCCGTGCCGCAGATGGACGAGAAGCTTGCACAGCTCGTGAAGAAGGGCCGCGTGCGCAAGGCAAAGAGGCTTATGACCCGCTTCTGCGTGGAGACCGCCCAGAGGCAGCTGCGCGACTGGGTGAAGCTCGACGAGATGATGCTCGTCAAGTTCATCGACGGCAACGTCAAGGCCCAGAACGAGGACGGCAGCTTCAAGCACAGTGAGTACAATGCAGGCACACCGGCAGAGCTCAGTCAGCCGGGCTATACCGAGCGCTGGAAAGCTGCCGTCGCCCGTGACAACGGCGAAGTTCTCGAAGTGAAATAAACAACATACAACATTACGATGACCGGAAACAACAAACTTTTCAAATTCGGTGCATTCATAGCCGCCGGAGCTGCTCTTGCGGCCTGCACTGAAAAACAGGCAGCCCAGCCGAACGTAGTGTTCGTGCTCGCGGACGACCTGGGCTGGGGCGACCTGAGCTGCTACGGGCAGCAGCGGTTCTCCACGCCGAACATCGACGCTCTCGCCCGGCAGGGTATGCTCTTCACCCAGAACTACTCGGGCACGACGGTGAGCGCCCCTTCGCGTTCCTGCCTTCTGACCGGCACCCACAGCGGCCACACTTTCATCCGCGGCAACAAGGGCGTGCGTCCTGAGGGCCAGATGCCTCTTCCTGAGGAGGCCCACACCATCTTCGACGACTTCAAGGCCGCCGGCTACACCACCGGAGCCTTCGGAAAGTGGGGCCTCGGCCAGGTGGGTTCCACCGGCGACCCTCAGGCCCAAGGCGTGGACCGCTTCTACGGCTACAACTGCCAGACTCTCGCCCACAGCTACTATCCAGACCACCTCTGGGACAACTCGACCAAGGTGATTCTTGAGGACAACGTGGATGAGATTCCTTACGGCGAGGGCACATACTCCGCCGACCTGATTCACCGGAAGGCGCTCGAGTTTATGGACGAGGCGGTCAAGGAGGGTAAGCCGTTCTTTATGTGGTACCCGACCACTATCCCTCACGCCGAGCTCATCGTCCCGGAGGACGAGATCATCGCCGAGTACAGGGGCAAGTTCCCGGAGACGCCTTATGACGGCATCGACCTGGGCGAGCCGCGCTTCCGCACCGGCGGCTACTGCTCGCAGGAGTACCCGAGGGCGACTTTCGCCGCAATGGTGGTGCGTCTCGACAGATATGTAGGCGAGATTGTCGCCAAGCTCAAGGAGCTGGGAGTTTACGAGAACACCATCATCATCTTCTCGTCTGACAACGGTCCGCACGTCGAAGGCGGCGCCGACCCTGATTTCTTCGACAGCAACGGACCTTGGAAGGGCTATAAGAGAGACCTCTACGAGGGCGGCATCAGAGTTCCGCTCATCGTGCAGTGGCCGGGCGTGGTGGCCGAGGGCGCAAAGACCGACCTTATGTGCACCTTCTGGGACCTTATGCCTACTTTCCGCGAGATTATCGGCGTTCCTGCAGACGCCGATCCTGACGGAGTCAGCATCCTGCCTACCCTCAAGGGTGAGAACGGCGACCAGACTCCGCACGACTTCCTGTACTTCGAGTTTGCCGAGCGCAACCGCCAGGCTGCCCGCATCGGCGACTGGAAGCTTATCCGCTTCGGCATCGAGACTCCGGACGACCACTACGAGCTCTACAACATAGCCCAGGATCCGGGCGAGGAGCACGACAGGGCCGCAGAGTACCCGGAAAAGGTCGAGGAGCTCAAGGCCGTGATGGAAAGAGAACACCTTCCAAACCACAACTTCCCTCTCTTTGCAGGGGAATAAAACTTTTATTTTATGAAAAAAATCGCACTCTCTCTGCTGGCGTTTGCCGCAGCCCTGAGTCTTTCGGCTCAGGGGATGAAACTTCCTGAGGGATTCATTCCCGCCAAACTTGACAAGACCTATGCCGAGGCCCAGGGCTCCTATACTCCGGACTTTTCGATTGACGGCAAGAACTGCAAGGTCAAAAACGTCATCCTGCTTATCGGTGACGGCCTGGGACTTGGAGCCACCGCCAGCGCGTATTTCGCCAATGGCGGAGAGCTTACGATGACCAACCTCCGCACTATGGGCTACAGCGTGACCCAGTCTTCCGATGACTTCACGACCGACTCCGCCGCTTCGGGCACCGCATATGCTACAGGTCACAAGACCAAGAACGGCGCCCTCGGCATGGACCCGGAGGGCAACAGGCTCCAGAACATCCCGGAGCTTCTCACCCCTCTCGGATATGCCTGTGGCGTGGTTTCAACCGACGAGATCACCGGGGCGACACCTGCCGCCTTTTTCGCCCACCAGAACAGCCGCCACTCGGCGATTCCTATCTGGGAGGACCTCGGGAAGAGTCCGCTGGTCTTCGCTTCTGCCGGCTCGATTCCGGGCTTCGAGAAGCTTGACCTCCAGCTTCAGGAGAAGTTGAAACAGCAGTTCACCGTTGTCTATTCACCTGAGGACAAAGCCGTTAAGGGGTCGGAACGTTTGGCTTACTTCCCGCCGAGCGTGTCCGAGGGCAGAGGAGACTATCTCCCAAAGACCACCCAGATGGCCATTGACTACCTCTCGCAACGCGGTAAGAAAGGCTTTTTCCTGATGGTCGAGGGCGCAAGGATAGACAAATACGCCCACGGCAACAATCTCGAAGGCACGGTCAAGGAAACCCTCGACTTTGACAAAGCCGTCGAGGTGGCCCTGCGCTTCGCTGAGAAAGACGGACACACCCTGGTGGTCATCAGCGCAGACCACGAGACAGGAGCCATCGTCGCCAGAAAGGGAAACTACGAGGAAAACTATGTGCAGAGCAGCTTCGCCAGCCCGCAGCACAGTCCGATGATGGTGCCTCTGTATGCCTACGGCCCTCAGTCCGGCGCCTTTATGGGCTATCAGCAGAACAACGAAGTGGCACTCAAAATCATAGAGATTTTTACAAAAGGTAAAGTTTCGGGGCGATAAATATTGGAAAACCAGTTTTTTATCGTACCTTTGTCTTCCCGTTTGACAAAACGTGGTGAGACTGGAGAGGTGGGTGAGTGGCTGAAACCACCAGTTTGCTAAACTGACGTACGGGTTATTCCGTACCACGAGTTCGAATCTCGTCCTCTCCGCATAACGAATTGAATGCCTCCGACTAGCGTCGGGGGCATTTTTCGTGTGGGGCGCGGGGTTGCCGCGGGAGCTTTGCGGCTGGGACTTTTTCGCGGGGGCTTCGCGACCTCTCAGGCCATTCCTGACCACAATTTAGACCCACAGAAAAAGCATTTTATGTGCATATCAATGAAAAATGTCCACCCCGCCCTGGTTAATGACAAAAACAATAACATCGAGAAATAAGATGCTATCGCGGCAACGGCGCGCGGCGACGAGAGACTTTGGCAAGCTCCTCGCAGCCGCGCGCCGTAGCAGGCGAGCCCGCTTTGGCGAGCCTGCGGTGCCTACCATCTTGAAAAAATTCTTCATTCGCCACCTCTGTCAGCTGACTTTTCCCTTCCTGTCAATCACCTGCGCACCCGATATGCCTCACAGGTACTTCTGACGGGGGTCGACCGCGCAGGTGAAGGGATAATGGTCTCACCTGCGCACCCGATGTGCCCCACAAGTACTTCTGAAAGGGGTCAACCGCGCAGGTGAATGACAAAACTTCGTCGAGGGCCAGTCAGAGGTCATTCTGAGGCAGGTGCCTTCGCTTCCTGTCAATCACCTGCGCACTCAGGATGCCTCACAAGTACTTCTGAAAGGGGTCGCCCGCGCAGGTGAGGGGGTAATGGTCTCACCTGCGCACCCAATATGCCTCACAGGTACTTCTGACAGGGGTCGCCCGCGCAGGTGAATGACAAAACTTCGTCGAGATCTGATCTGGGCGCGGCAACGGCAGCGGCGAGGAGAGCCTTTGACGAGCTCCCCGCAGCCGCGCGCCGTAGCAGGCGAGCCCGCTTTTGCGAGCCTGCG
>JAEDLO010000114.1 GCA_016295245.1 Bacteroidales bacterium
GCTTGACCCTACAGTGGGATCGAACTACAGGTCTTCGCTCTTCCAGCTCGGTGCACAGCTGAAGTTCAACCTCGCCTTGTCGGTCAACGACGTGTTCAAATATGAAACCCAGCTCGTGCTCTTCACGGACTACCTCAACAAGCCGTTCAAGGAGAACCGAGTCAACTGGGACAACAAGATTTCCTGGCAGGCAGCGCGTTTCTTCAAGATTGCCCTCAATACCTGGCTGATTTATGACCCTCGCGTGCTTATCGACGGGGAGCAGAAGGTGCAGTTCAAGGAGTTCTTCTCCATCAACTTCACCTACACCATCAGCAACAAGAAGAAATCCTGATGAAAATCCTTCTTGCAGTCAGCGGGGGCATCGATTCGATGTATATGGCCAACAGGGCTCCGGAGTTGTTCCCCGGGGCCTGTTTTGCCGTTGCGCATTGCAATTTCCACCTGCGCGGGGAGGAGTCGGACGGCGACGCCGCTTTCGTGCAGGCGTGGTGCCGCGAGCGGGGGATGGAGTGCTTCTGCGCGGATTTCGACACCCTTCAGAGGGCTTCGGAGGCGGGGGTGAGCGTGGAGATGGCGGCGCGCGAGCTGCGCTACAAGTGGTTTCTGGAGCTTTGCCTTCGCGAGGGCTTCGGGGCGGTGGCGGTTGCCCACAATGCCAATGACAACGCGGAGACGCTGCTGCTCAATATGCTTCGCGGCTGCGGCTCGAAGGGGATGTGCGCGATGGACGCGAGTTCGAAGCTGCTCGGAACGGAGAGCGTGATGCTGCTGCGCCCGCTGCTGGGCACGCTGCGCGGGCAGATCCGCGAGTATATGGTCAGCAAGGGGCTTGAGTGGCGGGAGGATAGCAGCAACGCTCAGAGCGACTATCGGCGCAACTTGCTGCGCAACAAGGTTTTCCCTCTTTTGGAGAGCATCAATCCTTCGGCGGTGAGCACTTTGTGCGGCGACATTTCGCGCCTGCGCCAGACCCAGGCGGTGGCGGATGATTACTTTGAGGCGGCTCTCGAGAGCATCTGCGCGCCGGACGGGAGCGTGGACGTGAGGGCGCTGCTTGCCCTGCGGCACTGGAAGTATGTGCTCTGGAGGCTGCTGGAGGACAGCGGCATCAGCTCTGCGACGCTCGAGAAGATGTACGCCCTGCTGGAGCGCTATGGCGCGGAGCCCGCGGGCACGGTGACCCTGTCGGGAAAGGTTTTCCAGACGCCGAAGCGGCTTATCTCTTTCGTTGGGAAGCGGATGGTGGTCAGGCCTCGATGATTTATCAGTCCTCGATGATATAGACGTCCTCGCCTTCTTTTGAGAAGTAGAAGCGCTCGCGGGCGTAGGTTTCGAGGCTGTCGCGGTTGGTTGAGAGGAGCTCTATCTGGCGGTCGAGGCGGGCGTTTTCGGCTTCGACGGCTTCTATCTGGCGGCGCTGGCTGCGAAGGGTGAAGCCTGCCTGAATCCAGCGGATGACATTGTCTTTCTTGAGGAAGAGGAAGATGACAAAAACGGCTGTGAGGATAATGGCAAAGCGGAAGAAGGAACGGGGTTCGCGATTGCTGCCGTCCTTGCTTCTGTCCCAGAGGTCTTCTGTCAATTTCTTAGCCATAGTTGTACAAAATTAACTAAATTTGCGGATATTAAATCAAATTATTCGCAAATATGAAACCTACTCTTTTGGTTCTCGCTGCCGGTATGGGCAGCCGCTACGGCGGACTCAAGCAGATGGACGGGCTCGGTCCCAACAATGAAACCATAATCGACTATTCTATTTATGACGCCGTTCAGGCCGGTTTCGGCAAGGTTGTCTATATAGTCAGGGAGTATTTTCTGGATGTTTTCAAGCAGACTGTCAAGGAGAAGTACAGCAATGTAAAGTGTGTTGACGGCTCTGCGCTGGAGTTCGTCTTCGTCACCCAGGAGCTCAACAAGATTCCTCAGAGGTTCACCCTCAACCCGGAGCGCCAGAAGCCTTGGGGCACTGCGCACGCGATGCTGATGGCCAAGGATGTGATTGCCGAGCCTTTCGTGGTGATCAATGGCGATGACTTCTACGGCAGGGATTCTTTCCGCATCGCGGCTGACTGGTGCCGCGCCCACGAGGGCAGCACCGGGGTTTACGGCATCGTGGGCTTCGAGCTTGACCACACCCTGAGCGAGTCGGGCGGCGTTTCGCGCGGCATCTGCCACTATGACGCCGAGAATCACCTGACCGACGTGGTGGAGCACCTCAATATCGTGATGGATCCGGACGGTGTCGTCAGGGGCGACAACTCCCTGAGCGGCGAGCACGTCGATCTCAAGGCCAAGGAACTCTGCTCGATGAATATGTGGTGTTTCACTCCTGATTATTTCGCCAAGAGCGGCAAGATTTTCGAGGACTTCCTCGAAGTCAATTCAATGGAGCTCAAGAAGGAGTTCTATATCCCATACGCCATCGACTGTATGATCAAGGATGGCAGTGCGAAGTGCGATGTTCTCTCCACCCCGTCTCGCTGGTTCGGCGTGACCTACAAGGAGGACCGCCCTGCCGTCGTTGCCAAGTTCGCCCAGCTGGTTGCTGACGGCGTGTATCCTTCACCGCTTTACGAGTAGTTTATGAAGTCTCATCCAAAGCCGCGAAACTGGACTTTTTTCGATAAGTTCAATTATTATACCCCCGGGGTCGCAGGGATGTTTGTCCTGCTTGGCTTTCTGCTGATCGGCGCAGTGCTGGGTAATATCGTATCGTTAATATGCCAGGTCCTGCTGGGTCCCGAGGGGATGGAGTACAGTTTGGTGCTGAGCTATCCGCTGATGTTCCTGCCGGCAATGATTTTCGCCAGCCACAGGAGCAGTTCCCTCTCAATGAACCACGAGGGGGTGAAGCTCAACAATGCGCATTTCGCGCCTTTCGGGGCGGTGGTCTGCGCGCTGGCGGCCGCTGCCGTGACGGTTTCTGCTGCATTCTGCGCCGAGCCTGTCGTGACCTTGCTGCCTCAGATGCCCGCCTGGCTCGAGGAGACCCTCAAGGGGATGACTAGCGGCACGATTTGGGTTAACTTCCTGTGTGTGAGCATCTTCGCACCAATTTTCGAAGAGTGGCTCTGCCGCGGTATGGTGCTGCGCGGATTGCTCGCCAAGGGGCTGAAGCCGGTTTGGGCGATTGCGCTTTCTGCGCTGTTCTTCGCCCTGATTCACGCGAACCCTTGGCAGGCGCTTCCGGCTTTTGCCCTCGGCCTTGTCTTCGGCTATGTTTATTACAAGACGGGCTCGCTGACGCTGACGATGCTGATGCATTTCACCAACAACACGCTCGCGCTCGTGCTTGGCCACATCGATGCGTTCAAGGACGCAGAGACCTGGATGGACGTGATTCCTGGCGGTGCCTACTGGGCAGTATTCGCTGTGATGGCTGCCTTGACCGTATTTATCCTCTTCATTTTCAGCAAGATAAAACTCAACGACCCGAAAGGCAACCTCGACCCGGTGAAGTCGATATTTGAGTGAGATGACGAGGAGAAGCCGGGGCGCGACGCGCGGAGAGGCTGAGGTAGGGCGCGCGGAGAGGCTGCGGCGCTGGTTTCGGGTCGGGGAGCGGATTTCGGGCCGGGAAGCGGATTTCGGGTAAGGCCCAGAGAGGTAGGGACCCGGATGGACACTAAAGGCGCCTCAGAAGGCATCGACTTATGCTGCGCAGGTGACGGCACAATGGTCTCACCTGCGC
>JAEDLO010000115.1 GCA_016295245.1 Bacteroidales bacterium
GTCGTGACCCACGACCCCCAGAGCGGCGAGAGTGTCTGCACTTACCGTGCGGGCTGCTGCAAGCTGGGCGACTACAACTTCCTCAAGGATGCGCAGGACGGAAGCTACAAGGGCCTTTATGAGGTCCGTTTCAAGAATACCCGCAAGGGCTTCTATATCAATGACTCACCCCAGAATATCAGGCTCGGCGACCTGGTGATGGTCGAGGCGGCGCAGGGTACGGACCTGGGCATAGTGACCCTGGAAGGGCCTATCGTCGGGCGCCAGATGAAGTGCAAGGGGCTGGATCCGGAGCATACCGAGTTCAAAAAGATATACCGCAAGGCCCGTCAGAGCGACATTGAGCGCTGGCAGGAAGCCATTGCGCGCGAGCAGGATACTATGATCAAGGCCCGCAGCATAGCCGCAGAGATGGGTCTCGAGATGAAGATAGGCGATGTGGAGTTCCAGGGCGACGGCACAAAGGCGATTTTCTATTACATCGCCGACGGGAGGGTGGATTTCCGCCAGCTCATCAAGGTGTTCGCCGAGGAGTTCCGTATCCGTATAGAAATGAAGCAGATAGGCGCCCGTCAGGAGGCTGGTCTGATAGGCGGTCTCGGGATCTGCGGCAGGGAGCTTTGCTGCGCCAACTATATCTCTTCTTTCCAGAGCATCTCGACTTCTGCAGCCCGCTGCCAGGACCTCTCGCTCAATCCGCAGAAGCTGGCCGGTCAGTGCGGCAAGCTGAAGTGCTGCCTGAACTACGAGGTGGCCACATATATGGATGCCCAGAGCCGTATCCCCAAGGTCAGCGAGCCTCTCGAGTTCGAGGACGGGCTTGCGTATCTGCGTAAGACTGATATCCTTAGGGAGGTGATGTATTTCTCCTACGATAAGGGCTCCGATGCCAACTTGTATCCTCTGGACGCTTCCGAGGTCAGGGAGATCATCAAGATGAACCGCAATGGGCTTAAGCCCGAGTCGCTGAAGACTGAGCCGGAGCCTGTTTCTCCTGAGTTCATTTCTGCGGTCGGGGACGACAGCATCACCCGTTTCGATGCTCCCAAGCGCAAGAAGAGCCGCAAGAAGAATAACCGCCAGTCAAAGGGGCCGAAAGGAAAGCCGACCCGATGAGACTCCGTTATCCGCTCTTCTTATGTCTGATTATCAGCGTCTTGCTGTATTCCTGCAGCGAGCCGCTGAGTTCTTATCAGTTTGTGCGCGAGGACAAGTGCGCTTCGGAAGGGGTGTATGTGTTCCATCTGGATATGAGCGACAGTCTCGCGGTCTATGATGTGAGCATCTACAGTTCGGCCCAAAAGGGGAGGGTGGAGAATCTGGAACTGCTCGCGCGCTGGATTGCGCCCGACGGTCAGAGTTTCTCGGAGACTGTCTATATGAAGGATGTTGAGCGTAAGGGCAGCAGGGAACTGTATCGCAGTTCCATACGGCCGCTCCATCAGAGCGGGGAGTGGATATTGAGCCTTAAGCCTTCGGTTGAGCGGGGGCGCCTGAGTGGACTTGGAGTAATTTGTACAAAACGCGACGATGGGACACGATAAGCTTCGTAAATTTGCTGAGAATGAGACTTTTGCCTGTCTTCTTCAGCCTGATTGCCAGCCTCTTTTGAAGGATGGGTATGCCCGCCTTGCCTCTCATCCCATCAAGGGACGGTGGCGTGAGAGTATGTTTGCTGCTTCTTCGCCTTCTTCGCCCCTGGTTCTGGAGCTTGGTTGCGGGAAGGGGGAGTATACGGTCGATCTGGCCCTGAGGCGGCCCGAAGCCAATTATGTGGGTGTGGATATCAAGGGGGCGAGGCTTTGGAAGGGCGCGAAGTATGTGACGGAGCATAAGGTGCCGAATGCTGCATTTTTGCGGACGAAGGTGGAGTTTATAACTGCTTTTTTCGCTCCTTCCGAGGTCAGTGAGATATGGCTGACTTTTTCCGATCCCCAGTTCAAGAGCGAGAATTCGCGGCTGTCTTCGCCGGTGTTTCTGGAGCGTTACCGCGCTTTTCTCGCGCCGGGAGGGAAGGTGCACCTGAAGACTGATTCTCGTTTTCTTCACGAGTACACGAAGGCTGTGTGCAAGGTGAATTCTTTGCCTGTGCTTTGCTGTACTGAGGATTTGTATTCGCCCGAGGGGCTTGCTGCGGCGTCTGGGGTAGTTGGCGCCGAGGTCTATGAGGTGCAGACTTTCTATGAGAGTATGTTCCGCGCCCAGGGCTACAATATCAATTATCTTTGTTTCGCTCTTGACCACGACGGGGCTTTTGTGCATCCGTCGGAAGAGGATTTTGATGCGCAGTATTGGCGCAGCCGCGAGGGCGCGAGGCTGCTTTTCGGTCGCGACAGCGCCGAGACCCGCCGCCAGAAGCTCCACTCCAAACAGTAGCGCCGCGAGCCTTTCTCTCTCTGAGCCAAGCCCCGCTCCCATTGTCATTTCGACCGAGGCCGAAGGCCGAGTGGAGAAATCTATTCCTCCCTCCCTGCCATTTCGACCGAGCGCTTTCTCCCTGCCATTTCGAGGGAGCGAAGCGAGTCGAGAAATCTGTTCCCTGAACTGGGAGGTCGCTGCGGCATCGGGGAAGAGTTCTTCAGGGACCGCTTTAGCCTGAATTATTCATACTAAAACAAAAAAAGAGTGATTTTGACCGCTTAATCATTTGGAAATCAAAGGATTAAGTTGTATATTTGTGTTAGCAACCAACAAACATAAAATCACTCTATGAGCAAAGATAATACATCTGTTTCAAACCGCCAAGTAGAACTTGAACTTTTCCCTCTCTCCCAAGTTCAGGGTAAGAAGGTTTCTGCGTCTTTTTCATCTCCGGATTTGTCATCATGCGGCGGCCTCATGCTTGTCCGCGAGGCAGAGAAAGAATGCGATATCATCAGCCGGATTGCATCTTGCATCAAGGACGAGCGTTGCCAGCATCTTGTCGAGCACTCCTACGAAGAGATGGTCAGACAGCGCGTCTATCAGATAGCCAGCGGCTTCGAAGACTGTGACGATTGTGACAGGCTCCGAGACGACAGCATTATGAAGATGTGTGCGGGACGGCTTCCGAGCGACACTCCTCTCTCGTCCCAGCCAACGATGTCCAGACTTGAGAACAAGGTCACTAAAGAGGAGCTCTATGCCATTGCAGAGCAGTTTCTGGAAGCGTTCATCGCCTCATACAAGCATCCTCCCAAAAAGATAATCCTCGATTGTGACGACACCAATGCAGATACCTACGGCGCCCAGCAAGGCAATCTGTTCAGCACTTATTACGGAGGACACTGCCTGATGCCCTTCCTTATCTTCGAAGGCCAGTCCGGCAAACTTGTAATGCCTGTCCTCAGACCTGGCAGACGTAACAAGTCCATCAACTTCTGCGGTTACATGAAGCGCATTATCACACGCATCCGTAAGAGTTGGAAAAAGACTCAGATTGTCGTTCGTGGCGATTCGCACTTCTGCAGTCACGAGTTCATGGAATGGGCCAGAAGCGACCGCAGGATTGTTTATATTACCGGGCTC
>JAEDLO010000116.1 GCA_016295245.1 Bacteroidales bacterium
CCCGCTCCCGCAGAGCCGGCCGCTCCCCGCGCTCAGGAACCTGCCCCGCAGCCTCAGGCCCCTCAAGTTGCGCCCCGGCAGCAGAGCCCGGCTCCAGCTTCACCCGCTCCTCGCGCTCCGCGCAAGACTGGCGCCTCGCTCTCGCTCAACGCCCTGATGTCGGAAGACAAGTCCGCCGAAGCTGCCGCTGACGGTTCAGCCGCGGTCGAGGTCGAGGAGAAGCTTCCTGAAGACAGCGTCCTCGCCGAATGCTGGCAGCGCCTTGCCGCGATGCAGACCGCCCAGCCGCGCCTTATGAACGCCCTCTCGAATGCTGCTCTGAGTTTCAGTGATCGGGACTCCAAGAGACTGATTCGCTTCTCGGTTGCCAGCGAGGCCCAGAAGAAGTGGATAGAGGATAGGATACTCCGCGATCTGGAGGAAAAACTGCGCTCGCTCTGCTCTTGCAGCAGGATACTGCTCGAGCCGGAGGTGGCTGCCGAAGAGGAAAAGGCTGCTCTCAAGTATATGCCTGCCGAGAAAGCTGAGGACCTTATCTCCAAAAACGAAGAAGTCAGGAACCTGGTTGTCGACCTCGGCCTTGACGTTAAGTAATTGACAATGAAGTTACGTTGCGAAAACCTTGTTAAGAAATACGGCTTGAGAACAGTCGTAAAGGGCGTCTCGATGGAAGTTAACCAGGGCGAGATCGTCGGCTTCCTGGGACCTAACGGTGCCGGAAAGACAACAAGTTTCTATATGATTACCGGCCAGATCGTGCCTAATGAGGGAAGAGTGTTCCTCGATGACGAGGAAATCACCGGCCTTCCTATGTACAAGCGTGCCCAGAAGGGCATAGGCTATCTTCCTCAGGATGCTTCCGTCTTTCGCAAGATGAGCGTTGAGGACAACATCCTCTCGGTGATGGAGATGAAGGGGATGTCGCGCAAGGATCGCTACGACAGGCTCGAATCCCTGATAGACGAGTTCAACCTCTCCAAGGTGCGCAAGTCGCTCGGCATCCAGCTCTCCGGAGGAGAACGCCGCCGCTGCGAGATCGCCCGCGCGCTTGCCATCGATCCTAAGTTCATCCTCCTTGACGAGCCATTTGCCGGCGTGGATCCGATTGCCGTCGAGGATATCCAATACATTATCGCCAAGCTCAAATTCCGCAACATCGGCGTAATCATCACCGATCACAATGTGGGCGAGACACTGGCGATTACCGACCGCGCCTATCTTCTCTACGAAGGCACCATCCTCCAGGAGGGCACTCCGAAGGAGCTTTCGGAAGACGAGGACGTGAGAACCAAATATCTTGGTTCGGGTTTCGTGCTCAAGCGCTCCGTCTCTGTCGAGAGAGCACTTGCTGAGCACGCTGCCGGCCAGGGAACTCCCGAAGACCTTAACAAATGACAATACCTGACATCATCATCGCCATCGACGGTTATTCGTCGACAGGCAAAAGTTCCTTCGCCAAACTGGTGGCATCCGGTTTCGGCTTCCTGTATCTGGACTCCGGTGCCCTATACCGCGGAGTTACCCTCTTTGCCCAGAGAATGGGGCTGATAGGGGAGGATAACGTGGTTTCCGACGCTCTGGAGACTGCCCTGGAGGGCCTCGACCTCCATTTTTCCGCCGAAGGCAAGACCTGCATCGGCGAGGACTGCGTTGAGAGTGAAATCCGCTCAATGAAGGTCTCGTCCCAGGTGAGCCCCATCGCGGCCGTTCCGTATGTACGCGCTTTCGTGGACCGCAAGCTCCACGAACTGGCCTCTTCCGGACGCGTGGTGATGGACGGAAGGGATATCGGCACAACCGTGTTCCCGAATGCCCAGATCAAAGTCTTTATGACCGCCAGCCTTGAAGTCCGTGCCCGCCGCCGCTACGACGAAATGGTAGCCAAGGGCGAAACACCTGATTTAGAGCAGGTTGCGGCTAATCTTCAGGAAAGGGACTATATCGATTCGCATCGCAGTACCTCGCCTTTGAAGCAGGCTGCCGATGCCTTTGTGCTTGACAACTCCCAGATGTCTATGGGCGAGGAACTCGCCTGGCTTCGCGGTGTGGTGCAGGGTAAATTCGGTATATATGATTAGCGTAGAAATAGACAAGAATTCCGGCTTCTGCGGCGGTGTGATCCGGGCGATCACCACGGCTGAGAAATATTTGAAAGAGCAGAAGTCAAGGCTCTTTTCCCTAGGTTCCATAGTCCATAACGAGGAGGAACTCACCCGTCTGGAGGATATGGGGCTTGTGACAATCGATAAGGAAGACCTCGATCAGATGGTCGAAGCTCGCGATGAATCCCTGCTGATAAGGGCCCACGGCGAACCGCCTGCCGTGTATGACAAGGTGCGCCGGCGCGGTTTCTCAATCATTGACTGCACCTGCCCCGTGGTGCTCAAGCTCCAGCGCGACATCCGCGAGGCCTTTGACAGAATGAAGGAAAAGGGAGGCAGGGTGCTTCTTTACGGCAAGGTCGGCCATCCGGAGGTCCTCGGCCTGGTAGGCCAGGTGGAGGAAGGAGGGATTACGGTCATCGAGACTCCCGAAAGCCTGGACGCGCTGCTCGCCTCATCGGTGGTGAACCCTGACCGCGACATCGAGCTCTTCTCCCAGACGACTATGAGCCCGTCGGGCTTCCGCCGCCTCTGGGAGAGCCTCTCCGCAAAGATGAGCCCGCAGGCAACGCTTTCCGTCCACAACACTATCTGCTCTCAGGTAGCATCACGCCACCAGGAGCTCTCGGACTTCGCCCTCAACCACGACGTGATCATCTTCGTGTCCGGCAAGGCCAGCTCCAACGGCAAGGTCCTCTGCGACCTGTGCAAGAGCCTCAACATCCGCACCTTCAACATCAGTTCCAGCGAGGAAATTCTCAAGGACTGGTTCCGCCCGGACGACAGGGTGGGGGTCAGCGGGGCCACCTCCACTCCGAAGTGGCTGCTGGAGGAAGTGGCCGCGACTATAGAAAATTTGCAATAGTGGACCTCTTTTTTTAACTTTGCGCCTGTTTTTCAGCAGAATATTAATCATTTAAGATAAATCTATTTATGGCAACAACAGCAGATTTCAAGAACGGTCTTTATCTCAAGTACAACGACAAGCCTTGTATGATCGTATGGTTCCAGCACGTTAAGCCTGGAAAGGGTCCGGCTTTCGTAAAGACCAAGCTTCGCAATCTTGAGAACGGCCGTATCCTCGAGAATACTTTCACCGCCGGTGCAAAGATCGAGACCATCGAGGTGGAGCGCCGTCCTTACCAGTTCCTCTATGCAGAAGAGGATGGATTCAACTTTATGCACGAGGAGACTTATGAGCAGATCCTCCTCCCTAAGGACGTGGTTGAGAACTCAGACCTTATGAAGGAAGGTCAGCACGTGGAGATGATGTTCGTGGTAGGCGAGGAGAAGTGCCTCACCTGCGAGCTTCCTACCTATGTGACCCTCGAGGTTACCTACTCTGAGCCTGCAGTGAAGGGCAACACCGCTTCTACTTCAGCTCTCAAGGA
>JAEDLO010000034.1 GCA_016295245.1 Bacteroidales bacterium
TTCTCGATGAGCCTCTCGCCGCGCTCGACCTCAAGATGCGCAAGGATATGCAGATCGAGCTCAAGGAGATGCACGAAAAGCTGGGCATCACCTTCATATACGTAACCCACGATCAGGAGGAGGCCCTGACCCTGTCGGACACCATCGTCGTGATGAACGACGGACGCATCCAGCAGATAGGCACTCCTACAGACATCTACAACGAGCCTGTCAACTCCTTTGTAGCCGACTTCATCGGCGAGTCGAACATCGTGAACGGCACGATGATCCATGACCGCAAGGTTAATTTCATCGGCCACGATTTTGACTGTGTGGATGAAGGCTTCGGGGAGATCGTGCCTGTTGACGTCGTGGTCCGTCCGGAGGATATCTACATTATGAACAACCTTGAGAAGGCGCAGTTCACCGGAGTGGTGCGCAGCTGCATCTTCAAGGGAGTCCACTATGAGATGACCGTGATGACCGACGAAGGCTTCGAAGTTATCATTCAGGATTACAATGCCTTCGAGGTAGGCTCCAAAGTCGGTATGCTCATCAAGCCGGGAGATATCCAGGTTATGAAGAAGGAGCGGGTGTGCAACGAGTTCGAGGGCGAAATGAGCTCTGATACAAGCGTGGAGTTTATGGACCTGGACATCGATTGCGGACCTAGGCCGGGCCTGGCCAAGGGCGACAGGGTCAAGGTCGCTTTCGACTTCGACAAGGTTGACCTTCTGGACAATATGGAAGAAGGCCAGACCGAGGGCAATGTCAGCTTCATCCTTTACAAGGGTGACCACTACCACCTGACCATCAAGACCGCCGAAGGACATCAGCTTTGGGTTGATACCAATGATGTCTGGGACAAGAACGACATAGTCGGCATCAGGCTTATGCCAGAGGACCTGTCCATCACAAAAATCTGACGCGAAATGTTCAGCAAGAGATCAAGATGGGCCTTGCCCTACTTCATTTTCCTTGTACTTTTTGTGCTTGTTCCGCTGGTTCTCATTGCCGGTTATGCCCTGACCGATGCCAACGGCCACTTCACCCTTTCAAATCTGGCGGCCTTCTTCACTGACGGAAAGATACTCAACTCCTTTCTCGTCTCCCTGGAGATAGCCCTCGAGAATACTCTGATCTGCATCCTTCTGGGGTACCCGGTAGCCTATATCCTTGCCGACAAGAACTACAACAAGTCGGCAGTGACGGCTCTGCTTTTCATTCTTCCGATGTGGATAAACGCGCTTATGCGAACAATGGCGACAGCCGAAATCTTCAATACCCTGGGCATCTCCCTCGGAAAGGGGACCCTGCTTTTCGGTATGGTGTACGACTATCTGCCGTTTATGATTTATCCTATCTATACAGTGCTCAACAAGATGAACAAATCCTATGCTGAAGCCGCCCAGGACCTGGGGGCGAGTCCGGTGACCGTCTTCTTCAAGATCACTCTGCCCCTCTCCATGCCGGGAGTGCTTAGCGGAGTCCTGATGGTATTTATGCCGACGGTATCGACCTTCGCCATCTCAGAGATCCTGACCAACAACACCATTCAGCTTTTTGGTTCTGTCATCCAGGAGCAGTTCTACAATATGATGTGGAACCAGGGTGCCGCCCTGTCCCTTGTGATGCTCATCATCATAGGCATCTCAACCTTAATCACTCCTCAGAAAGAGGATCAGGCTGAAGGAGGGCTCATCTGATGAAGGCGCAGAGAATAATATCAAGGGCATATCTGGCAATTATACTTTTCTTCCTCTATGCCCCAATCATCTTCATCGCGGTGTTCTCGTTCACGGAGGCCAAGTCGTTGGGTAACTGGACCGGCTTCACCTTCAGGCTCTACGAATCCCTGTTCACAGGAGCGACATCATCGGCGAGAACCCTGCTGGAAGCACTTCAGAATACGCTTATCGTTGCCCTCGTGGCCTCTGCTGCCTCGACAGTACTCGGTACCCTTGCCGCCATCGGTATCTACAATATGCACGGAAGGAAGAAAGCCGGGCTGCAGTTTCTCAACAACATCCCTATGCTCAATCCGGACATCATCACCGGCGTGTCGCTCTTCCTGCTCTTCGTGTTCCTGAACATCAGCAAGGGCTTCGTGACGGTAATCCTGTCCCACATCACCTTCTGTACCCCTTATGTGGTGCTGAATGTGCTTCCTAAACTCTCGCAAATGAATCCTAACATCTACGAGGCTGCCCTGGACTTGGGTGCAACCCCTTTCCAGGCGCTCAGAAAGGTAATGATACCACAGCTGCGCCCCGGTATGATAAGCGGTTTCATTCTCGCATTCACGATGAGCCTTGACGACTTCGCCGTGACCTATTTCACGGCCGGCAGTTCTGGTCTCGAAACCCTTTCGACCTACATCTATGCTGATGCCAGAAAGGGCGGACTTACACCGGAAATCAAGCCTCTGATGACCATCATTTTCCTGGTTATCCTGGGTGTGCTGCTTGCGTACAACCTTCGTGCATTTAAAAAATCCAATTCACAACATCAATAGTTCAAGTATCAAAAATGAAGAAATTTTTTGCAGTTGCGGCCACCTTTGCCGCATCCCTTCTGCTTGCCTTCTGCGTGCAGGCGGCAGACAGAAAAGAAGTCCTCAAGGTTTATAACTGGTCCAGCTACATTGCTGAGGGCGTTATAGAAGAATTTGAGGAGTGGTATTTCGAACAGACCGGCGAAAAGGTCAGCGTAAACTATATGACCTTCGACGTGAATGAAGCTATGCTCTCAAAGATAGAGAAGGGCCACGAGGATTACGACGTTGTCTGCCCTTCAGACTACATCATCGAGAGAATGCTCAACAACGGACTCCTGCTTCCGCTTGATTTCTCGGCAATTCCTGATTCACTCAATTATATCAAGAAGTACCGTTCTCCATATATCGAGAGTGTATTCCGCGAGATTAATCCAGACATCGACGCCAACGACTACTCTGTGGCTTATATGTGGGGAACCACCGGTATCATCTACAACAAGGCTTATGTCAGCGCTGAGGAGGCTTCTACCTGGGACGTCATCCGCAACCCTAAGTTTGCCGGCAAGATCTTCCTCAAGGATGCTCCGAGAGACGTTTATGCACCTGTGCTCATCTACCTCCGCCAGGAAGAGCTCAGAAGCGGAAAGGTAAGCCTTCAGGACCTGATGCGCGATTCATCAGAGAAGTCCATCCAGGATGTGAAGGATTATCTTATGGAGTGCAAGCCGCTTGTATGCGGATTCGAGGCCGACCTCGGAAAGGAGCAGCTCACCAAGGACAGGGCCTGGGTTTCCCTGAACTGGAGCGGTGACGCCGTATGGGCGATCGATGAGGCTGCCGCTGTGGGCGTTGATCTCGGCTACATAGTTCCCGAGGAGGGCTCAACCGTATGGTTTGATGGTTGGGTAATCCCAAAGTACGCTGTCAACACCAAGGCTGCGACCTACTTCATCAACTTCATGAGCCGTCCTGACATTGCCATCCGCAATATGGAGGAGACCGGTTATACCGCATCCAACGGAGCTATGGAAGTGCTGGAGTCTCAGATAGATGAAGAGTGCGAGCCGGTGGACCTGTCATATTTCTTCGGCCCTGAGGCAAGCGCCGTGAGGGTTAATCCGAACCTCTATCCTGACAAGGCAGTCATCGAACGCTGCGCCCTCGAGCACGACTGGGGTGAGAGAACCGAGCTGCTGCTCGATATGTGGCAGAGCGTAAAGGGAAGCCAGGCAAGTGCCCTCACCTTCATCGTCCTCGCAGTTGTTGTAGCAGCTCTTGCCATCTACTTCCTGAGCAGCCGCAACAAGAAGAACAAGCGCCGCAAGGCACGTAAATAACCACTTAACTTTTAAACTTATGGCATACCAGATGAAAGAGGGGCAGGGAAGCCTCTTCAAGAATGAAAAACAGAATGACCGCCAGCCGGACCTTAAGGGATCTGTAATGATCAAGGGAGTCCTCTACGAGCTTGCAGGATGGTACCGCACTTCCCAGAATGGACGTCAGTACATCAGCCTCCAGGCCGCAGAGCCTTCTGCCGACAGAAACAATGCAGCCCGTCCCGGCTCAGCGTCCCCTTACCAGCAGTCGCAACCTTACCAGCAGACCACGTCCTACCGCAGCCAGGCACCTTCATACCAGCAGGCCCCGGCTCCGACCTTGGACGATATGCCTGCCGCTGACGACAACGACCTGCCGTTCTAACACTTTTCAAGCGCTTCGCTCAGGTACTCTCTGGCGAAGCGTTTGAATTCAATAGGGGAGACAATCTCGATTTCAGTAGCAAGGCCCGCGTAGAAGCGGCATATCCCCTTGAAGTCATATACCTGTGTATCCAGAATCCAGCGCTGCCCTTCGCTACGGAGGTCTTTGCGGGCAAGAGGATACTCCTCCACCAGAAGGTTTTTTGCCTTAACTGACAGATTCAGCACCACGCGAACAGGATCATCTCCGCTGAAGCGGAAGATATCGATGCCCCTGCTGTGGTGCTGGCTGCTTTCTGTCCAGGGCTCATCTTCCAGCACGACCACTTCTTCGATGCGGGAAATCTTGAATATCTTGTTCCTGGAGTCTTCGAGGTCGAAGGCGCAGACATCCACGTGCCCTGTAGTGAAGCCATAGGGCTCGATATAGCGGTCCCTGACAGTCTGGGAGTGACCTGACTGATAGTTCTTCAAGATGACCTTCCTGCGGCCCTTTATTGCTTCTCCAAGGGCTTCGACTCTTGCGATGTTTGTCCCCTTCGAGACATAGTCCGCTATGCTGGTCGAGTCGTAGATGGCGCTGAGCTTGGCCTTCAGCCCTGCTTTCAGGCTGCTTGAAGCCTCTATGCGGTCAATCAGTCCGTTTACCAGATAGGCCTCCTCTTCGGAGAAATAGACGAGCTTTTCGATATCGACCGAGCTGTCGGGCATTGATGTGAGCCGATACACATCCCCGTAGAGCTTGCTGACGCTGAAGCCCGCGGACTTGAGGGTGTCGATGTAGCGGTAAACGGTTCGCGGGGACATCCCGAGCTTCTTTCCCAGGCTGCCTATGCTGTTGCTGGAATTTGACGAAAGGTACTTCATCAGGCGCAGAAGCCTTTCTATCTTGGGCTGGTCCATAGGCTAGCGTATTGCGTGAAGCAAGTTCTTGAGGTTCTCGGCGAGCGAGGTGTTGTAACCCTCGGAGTAGTAGATGATGCGCCCGAAACTGTCGCACATCGCAACTAGCGGCAGTCTGTCCGCAGACGAATTGCAGGCTTTGCGCAGCATTGCGGCAACTCCGTCGCTGTCCTGCCCCCAAATGGCGTTTTCCAGTCCTTCGGGGCGTATGCCGCCCAGCAGTACCACCGGGCGCCCCCAAGCGTTGAGCTCGCCAGCAATGGAGCCCAGCTGGCGCCTTGCGTGGACGCTCGGCTCATCCATCTGCCCTCCGATGACTACAAGGAAGTAGCCGCGACCCGTCCTGGACAGCAGGGAAACCGGCTGTGAACTGCCTTCCGGCAGGAACTTGCGCTCAGCGTCCATCGAGCCTATGACCCCGGGTGCATCCTCGGTGGAGCGGAGCACCAACTCGAGGCAGCAGTCCTCTCCGGCGTGGATCGTGAAGGTTTGAAGGCGAGCCTTGACGCTCCCGTCAGCAAGACGCATTCCGCTGGTCAGCAGGTAGTTACCTTCCGGGAGTACATATTCGAGTGCAGTGCTTCCCTCGTCGTATTCAAGCAGGTGGCAGAGTCCATCGTCACCGATGCGCGAGAGGGTGAAGTGGCGGTAGTACTCAGGCACACGTATCGCCTCCGGTCGGTAGCCGAGGCGCAAAGTTCCCGTTTGCGGCACACTGACCTCCGAAGGCGAGTCAAAGCGCACTTCGTGCCATAGCCCTTTTTCGCGGTACTCCGCAATGCCGGTGACGCTGTTGATGCGGGCGGGAATGTCCATTGCGCGGCAGAGCGCGACAAAGAAGATGTCCCTGGATTTGGCATCGGAAAGCCTTGAGCGCCAGACTGCTGCGGGCGGAATCCTGAGCCCCTGCGGGTTGCGGTCGCTGACAATTCTGATGCTGTCGCGCACCCAGTCCATCACTTCGGCGGCGCTACCAAGGCGCAGGCCGCTGCTGCGGATTTCGCGACGCACAGGCAGGAGCCTCTCAAGCTCGATGCGCGGGCTGACGACATAGCGGTCGGAGCTGCTCTGCTCATAGAGCGCGTCCTCTATGACTTCCGGCTTGACATCCACCAAGTCCTTGTCGCTCAGGAAGATGCCCGGGTCACTGGCAAGCGGGTGGCTCTTCGAGAGCCTCAGACTGTCCTCGTAGGCAAGGCGCCTGGCGTTGAGGGCCTTTTGCTCCGCGGTTGAGTTGTCGGGCAGGGGATTCTCCGCCGGCGGCACTATGTCCAGCTCGCTGGCGAAACTCTCTCCGATGCGGCGGTCCAGCACCACCGTGGCCTGGGGGCCGCTGACTACGCCGAAGCCCAGCGCGCCGTCCTTCTCGGCCCAGACGAAGAGGTCGCCGCAGCCGGTGTCAAGCGAAGCGAGGCCGTCGGAATCGGTCTTGTAAGTGGCTACAGGGTAGAATTCAGCGTAGTTGTATATCTTGAACTGGACGCTCGCTCCTTCAACCGGCAGACCCTGCTCATCGACCACGCGGACGGTATTGCGGCGCGTCGGGATATAGCCCCCGATGCAGTTGATTTCAGTATAGACGTCCGTGCGGCGGATGATGTCCTCGCCGGAGTTGTAGTCCTTGCCGTACACCTTGGTATGGAGAAGCATCGCGCGCGAAACGGGGGCGTTGAACCAGGCGAGGTCGAGCACGCTTTCCGGCTCGCAGGCGCCCATAAAATGCCATTTCCCGTCCACCCAGACTTCCACCCAGGCGTGGTTGTCGTCCGTGTGCGCCCAGCGTGGGGTGTACACCTGGCGTGCAGGTATGCCGGCTGCCCTCAAGGCTGCGACGGTCAGCACGGATTCTTCGCCGCAGCGGCCCAGCCCGCAGCGCATAGTGGCCTCAGGACCAAGTGTACGTGCATCCGAAGGGCGGTAGGTCGCTTGCTCGTGGCACCAGTGGTTAATCTCCAAGGCAGCATCGGCGAGGCTCATTCCTTCGACCCTGCGGCAGAGCGTGTCGGCGTAGTTGGTGCGGAAATTGTCGAGGTTCTCGTTGTTCACCCTCAGCGGCAGGACGAAGTGGAGGAACTCCCGTTCGGGGATGTCCCAGCCCATACGCTCGCGCACCTCAAGGGTTTTCGCGACATTCGCCTCCCAGTACTCGCGCGGATGGACAAGCGAGTCCGGAAGGCTCATCGAGCCGTAGAGGAAATCCAGGCAGGCTTCCTGCGTGAGAGTAGTCTTGCCTGAGCAGGAGATGAGCAGGAGGGCTGTCGCCGCTCCGATAAGGAAAGGTCTCATATCGTTGTGTCTTTTTATTTGCATTTGGGGCAGCAGAGTCTGGTGCCGTGGAACTCATCCGCGCCGGTCCTGGAGCGCAGTTCTTCGAGATTTTCGGGACGTACTCCGGAGCCGGCAAGGATGGCTATTCGCCCGCGGGCGTGTACCACCAGCTGCCTGATGAGCTCCGCTCCCTGAAGGGCGGTGGGGCGGCGTCCCGAGGTCAGAAGGGTGTCGCAGCCAAGCGAGATGATTTCTTCGAGCGCGCTGAACGGGTCGCCCTCCATCTGGTCGAAGGCGCGGTGGAAGGTCGCCTTCATTCCGCCCCTGCCGGCGAGCAGCAGTCTGATGGCGTCGCTGTCAATCTCGAACGGGCTCCTGAGCGCCCCGACAACCACCGCATTGGCCCCGCAGTCTCGGCAGAACCTGACGTCATCTGCCATCTTTTCCACTTCTTCGCGGCTGAAGAAGAAGTCGCCTTCCCGTTCGCGTATGAGGACGTTGACTAGGATGCCGCTTGCGACGGCTTCCTTAATGAGCTCGCGCTCAGGGGTGAGTCCTCCGACATCGATGCGAGTGCAGAGCTCGACCCTCGATGCGCCGTTTTGCTTGGCTTCCAGAACCTCTTCGAGGCTGGTGCAGCAGCGTTCAAGTATCATTCTTAGCCTTTTCACAAAAATAAGCAAATTTGTTATTTTTGCATTATAGAAACACTTCTGAATCAGTATGACCGACAATAATGCAATAAGCCTTCAGAGCCAGCTCATAGGTCTCGAGAGTGTACATAATGCCCGCGAGCTGGGCGGATATGCAATAGGGGAGAGGCGGGTCAGGAAGGGCCTGCTCATCCGTTGCGCCAATCTCAACGTCCTGTCCGAAAGGGACTCGCGCATCCTCAGCGAGCGCTTCCACCTCGGACGGATTTATGACTTCCGCGGTTTGAACGAGGCTGCCCTCGCACCTGACATCGTGCCTCAGGGCGCAGTCCGCATCTCTTTCTCGGTCAGTCTGTCTCCCAATCAGAGAAGCTTGAAAATCAGCGCTATGGACCACAGGGCCGTTGTGGGGTTCCTGCTTGAGAATGCATCTCATCCCGAGCTTCGCCAAACCTGCGAGCACCTCTACGAAAACATCCTGCTTGACTCTTACTCGCAGGAAGTGTACAGGCAGTTTTTCGCCGACCTCGTGGAAAATGCCGATGGTGAACACGCCGTCATAATGCACTGCACCCAGGGGAAGGACCGCGCGGGTTGCGCCTCGGCCCTGTTGCTCGCTGCCCTCGGGGCGGATCGCGACCTGATTATCCGCGACTACAGGCTTACGGGCGACTACTATGATCCGATGCTTGCGCGCATCCCTGTCAGCACAGCTGATCAGAAGCGGGTTCTGGGCACAATTTTGGGCGCCGACTACAAGCTTTTCAACCGGACTCTTGACCTGGTCGAGAGCCGTTACGGCTCCCTTGAGTCCTATCTTGAAGAAGTGCTTGGAGTGACGCCCGAGATGAGGGAAATCCTTCGCGGGAGATATCTGGAAATCGCCTAAGGCTCATACGGTCCCACGACCTTCAGCTTGTCGCCGCTGTCATCCAGAAGGAAGAAGGCGGGGATGCGGATGGTGCGGTTTCCGTCCATTTTATGGGAGTGGCAGCAAAGCAGGAGCTTGCCGTCGAAAGTGGTGAAGATCATTCCGTGGCCATAGTTCGGCGGGGTGATCTGCTCAGGCTCCTGGATCCACGGACCTTCGAGCCTGCCGCTCTCGGAATATGCCACACCCTGGGTGTATTCGTCAAACTTCCAGCTGGTCCATATGATTCCAAGGCTGCCTGTTTTGGTTCTGAATACGTAAGGTCCGTCGGTACATCTGTTCGGACTGACCGTCCCGTCATCGTTTTTCTGACGGCTCCACGGTGACTCGTTTGCAGTGAAGAGCAGTCTTCTCTCCCCGAGGCTGCCAGAGAGGTCGTCCTTGAGGAGTATGCTCTCGACGGTACCGTTCCAGTTCTGGAGCCATTCGTGGCAGAAGAGCATATATGGCTTTCCGTCCTCAATCCATAAAGTTGCATCCAGGGTAGGCTGGTCTGCAGGCAGATATGTCTCGTCGGCCATAGGGGTGTAAGGGCCTTCAGGCTTGTCGCTTACGAGGATGTGGCAGGCCCTTCGCGGGATGACGTTGCCGCGGTAGGTGTCAATGGTGTCCGCCTGGTTGGTGAAAGTGGCGAAGTAATAGTACTTGTCCTTGTATTTATGAAGCTCGGCGGCCCAGATCATTGGCCTCGGGCCCATCCAAGACTCAGGGTCTGTTTTTGCTACGATATAAGGCCCTTCCCAAATCTTGAGGTCCGGGCTCTTCCAGAGCATACCTCCGGTTCCGGTCATATAGTACATCCCGCTTTCTTTATCGGCCAGGATGAAAGGGTCGCTGAGGAAAATCTGACCGGTTGGGACTTTCCTTACTTCAAACCGGGACCGTTCTCGTTTTTGTGGCTCCTGCTGTGCGTCAAGGCTCAAGGAGAGCAGTATGGCCGCAATACCGGCCGCTGCAAGTCGAATAATGTGATGATTCATAATGATGTGGTTTGTTTGTGTAAATATAAGCAATTAACACAACAATTCCGTTACAACCCTTCATCTACTTCATCTTCATCTATGCCCAAGAAGTCTTCACCTGCGCGGTCGACCCCCTCCAGAAGTACCTGTGGGTACATTGGGTGCGCAGGTGATGATTCTATCTCGCAACAGTTGCTAATACACTGCTACGAAGCCGCCCTTGTCGGCCATTGAAAGCTTCAGGGCCTTGCCGTTGTACTTGACGCTGCTCTTTTCCGGCTCGCGGGTTTTAAGGTTGTCGCTATAAAGCGTCAACTCTCCGCCCTTCTGGAGCTCAGGAAGCGTGATTTCGAGCTTAAGAGGAGCGCCGGTGGCGTTGTTGCCTGCAATGTACCACTTGTCGCCGCTCCTTCTTGCGAGCACGACATACTTGCCCGGGTAGCCATCAATAAAGATTGTTTCGTCCCAGGTAGTCGGCACTTCCTTCATATAGTCCACGCAGATCTGCGGGGCAGGGGCGCCCGGAGCGTTGTAGTCCTCCACGACCTGTCCCCTCTTGCCGAGGTTCTCTGGTGTGATGGCGAAATTCTGGATTGCATTCTGGAAGAGGACAGTGGTGGCAAGCTCGTGGCAGTCGGTGGTGCGCCTGGTGTTGCCGCCCACATTGCCGCGGCGGATGTGCCTGTTGAGGAAGCAGCCGCCCCACTCCATACTTGCGATAGAGTTGCGGATGAATGGGTGGGTGGCGGCATCCTGTGCCTCGCGGTCGCAGGATCCCTGGCCGAAGAACATATTCTCGCTGGCGAGTACTGCCTCGCTGCCCACATAGTTAGGGTATAGACGCTCCCAGCCGCGAGGAAGGGTGCAGCCGTGGAAAATCACCATCAGGCCATGGTCGTCGGCGTCCGAGAGAATCTGCTCGTACAGACGGAAGGTTTCCTGCTTGTCGCCGCCGAAGAAGTCAACCTTGATGCCCTTGACGCCGTTCTTCTGCATCCATTCCATATCTTTCTTGCGGGCAATCGGGTCTGCCATCACATTGACAGGACTCTGCTCGATATCGTTCCACCAGCCGCTGCTGCTGTACCAGAGGAATACCTCGACATTCTTCTTTCGGGCTTCACGGAACAGCTCCTCCATCTTGGCGTAGCCAATGTTCTTGTCCCATCCGGCGTCCACGAGGATGTAGTCCCAGCCCAGCGCGGAAGCCATATCGACAAACTTCATCTGGTCGTCATAGTTGGTTGCGTCATCCTGCCAAACAATCCAGCTCCAGCCGCTCTTCCCGAACTTGTAGTCGTGGCTGCTTTCATATTTCGGTTCCACATAGTCCCAGGCCACTGTCGTTTCGACGATAGGTTTGAGGCTGCTGCCGACGGTGATAGTGCGCCAAGGAGTGGCTCCCGGGAGCGAGAATGCAGGCTCGCTGGTGCCGTTGCCGTTGTTCTCTTCGGCCATAGGGAACTCCACGCTGTAGAGGCCATCGCCGCTCATATCGCCAAGACGGCAGCCGCAATACTGGCTGTCGTTACCGGTCTCGCTTACAAGCGCCCAGTAATCAACACCCTCGGAAGGTACCCTGAACAGGCAAGGGAAGGTGTAGCCGTGGCCGTAGGAAGAGCGCTCCTCCATTGGACGGTCATATTTGTACTCCTCTTCATAGCTCGGCTTCGTGCCCTTCCAACCTATCATTGCGTGGCTCTGAGGGGTGAGGAAGGTACGTGTCTGAGACGGGAAGTCAAAGCCCGTAGCCTCTTTCATAACGCGAATGGAGAACTTCTGACCATACCTCTTGTCGGGCTGTGAAGGGATGACATACCTGAAGGCGATGTCATTGTCTGAAACGCGAAAATCTATGCTGATCTGCTGTTTCTTGTCGTTTGTCAAGGTGACGAGCAGCTTGTTGGCTTTCACGTCGATGCTCGAGCGCTTGATGCGTGACTGAGTGTAGCTGTACTCCAGGCTTTCGCTGCTTGATTCCTTGAGGATGAGGTCTTTGCTGAAATCTCCCAGGGTGGCGACAAAGCCGAGCGGGCTTGGATCAAGAATGCGCACCCCGTCATAGAATACTTCGTAGCTCGGTTTTCCTCCCTCGAGAAGGGAGAAGTCAAGTTTAAGGCGGCCGTCAGGTCCGCTTACGGACAAGTCTGCTGCCGATGCCGACAGAGTTAAGGCGGCAGTCAGTGTGCATAGCGCACATCGGATGATATTGTTAAGCTTAATCATAATTTATGTTGTATGAGTGTTTCAGTGTGAAGACATACCCGGGGCGAGGAAACGCCTGTTCTTGACAAGCACCGGTTTATTGTTCTCGTCGTGGGTAGGCATACCGTAGCGGTCTGAAAGCACAGACTTTATCATAAGAGAGTCTATCGGGGTCTGGAGCGGCTCCACGTCAGACGGGAGGGCTCTCTTCGAGAATAATTGGAAGTAGCCAACGCAGGCATCGCGCCACCAGATGGCGTCATTGTGCTGGATGTCCAGCTTCTTCTCGACCTCGAGGAAGATAGACTCGCTGACATAAGGCCTGAGGCTGTTCCAGGTCTTCTGGTAATCCGCAACTGTCTTGATGCCGCGGTCATAGTGGAGGCAAAGCTCGTCCCAGACGCTGCGACCGCTTGAGAGTTTCTCATCCCAGCCGAGATGATGGAACCAGAGGATGAGGTTCTCGGGACAGCTCTCCCTGCCCTCGAGAGTTGAGGCCAGAGGCTCGTTGTACTGGCCCACATTGCCCGAACCCTTCATAGTGCGGTCGAAGCCGATGCCAAGTGAGTCGGCCTTGTGGTAATAGTATGGCGACCAGTCCGGGCGGATGCTGCGTTCCCAAGGACCGGGACCGTAGTGTGAACCGGCGAAGAGATGGTGCAGACCCATAGGCATAGTATAGTTGACCGCAGTCTCACGAGAGCCCATCATTATTGCGTGGACAGGAGTGATGAATTTTCGGTCAAAGGCGGCAGGGCTCATACCCTCTGGGGTCTTGAAGGTCTGGCGTATCCATTCGTAGGCTATGTCGGCGGAGTTGAGCTCAGGATCCCAGGCGAGGCGGCCGAACAGATACCAGTTGGACTGGGCGAAGATATAGCCGCAGAAATTCTTGTCCTGACCGGTGTTGGCCACACCTGCGACACCCTTGATCATACGGGCGACGGTTGAACCTTCGCCGTCACGGAAGGTGTCTGAGTCGAGGCACTCCTCATAGGTAGGGCCGTGATAAACGAGGTGGTTGGAGAAGCCGAGGTACTCCTGGGTGATCTGGAACTCAGCCATCATCTTTGTGTTCTTCAGTTGGCCGAACAAAGGATTGAAAGGCTCGCGGGCCTGGAAGTCAACCGGGCCGTTCTTTATCTGGATGAAGACATTGTCGGCGAACTGGCCGTCAAGCGGCTTGAACTCCTCGACAGCCTGGTTTGCGCGGTCAGGGCTGGTAGGGCTGTAAACGAAGGCCCTCCACATCACGATGCCGCCGTACGGGGCAAGGGCTTCGGCGAGCATATTCGCTCCGTCAGCGTGGCTGCGACCATAGTCCTGCGGGCCTTCCTGGCCTTCGGAGTTGGCCTTGACAAGGAAGCCGCCGAAGTCCGGGATGAGGCTGTAGATTTCAGCGGCCTTGTTTTTCCACCACTGGCGGAGCTCAGGGTAGAGCGGGTCGCCCTTCTTGACGCCATCAAGCACCAGAGGGCTGGTCCACTTGATGGAAACGTAGCTGCGTATGCCGTATTCGCGCAGGATGGCGGCAATCTTTGCGATGCGCTCAAGATGTTCGCGGTCGAGCACGACAGGGGTAGAGTTTACATTGTTGAGCACGGCTCCGTTGATGCCCACTGAGGCGCAGAGCTCAGCATATTGGCGTATCCTTTCCACCGGAATCTCCGGACTTGTCCACTCCCACATCGACAGGCCTGCATAGCCCCTCTCGACGGTGTCGTCCATATTGTCCCAATGGTTCAGGATGCGGTAGTCGTAAAAAGGCTTGCTGCGCAGGTCAAGAGGTGCGGCGTCTTCTCCGAGCACTTCGGCTCTCTGGAGGGCATAGACGCCGTAGCGGACTCCGGCAGGGGAGCCTCCGGCAACGTGGCGCTTGCCGTCGCCGTCATAAATGTGATACTCTTCTGGTGCGAGCGAGGGGTCGATATGGCTCTCGACAGAGGCCAGCACCTCTTCGTAAGGTCTTGCTCCCGCCATCCAAAGCTCGCTGCCGTCCTGCTCGTAAGGGACAGGCTTACAGCCTACGAGGGCCAGGCCGAGGACCAGAGTCGGACATAGTAGTTTTGTGTTAAGTTTCATAAGTATAAATTACTTTATAATTGTCTCTGAAAGATACATCTCTCTTCTCGGAGCAATCTTGCGCTCGCCTTCGAGACAGACTGTGCCTTCGAGGCGGATATCCTCGCTGGAGGCGCCGACCTTGACCGTGTACTTGCCAGGATCTATGCTCCAGAGTTTGTCAGCGTCGTAGTAGCCGAACTGCTCGAGGCCGAGCCGTACGGTGACGCTCTTCTGCTCTCCGGCCTCGAGGCTGACTCTTGCGAAGCCCTGAAGTCTTATTGGGCTGAGCTGCTGGCCTTCCTCGGCCGGGCAGATGTAAATCTGGGCTATTTCGTCAGCAGGGACCTCGCCGCTGTTGCGCAGCTTGAAGCTGAGCTCAAGGGTCTTGTCTGAAGTTGCGGCGCTGCCCTGAAGTGAGAGGTCGGAGTATTCAAAGCTGCTGTAGCTCAGGCCGAAACCGAAAGGATGGGCGATAGGCTCTCCGCTCTTGCCGTATGAGTAGCAGATGTTCCTGCCCACGATTTCTTCCGAAGGATAGCTGACGCTCAGTTTGCCAGATGGGCTGACTTTGCCGTAGAGTATGTCTGCAAGCGCGTTGCCTCCCTCTTCGCCCGGGTACCAGGCCTGTATGACCGCGGCGCACTTCTTCTCCAGCTCGGAGATAACCTGCGCGCGGCCACCGAACACTACGAGCACGACAGGCTTGCCGGTGGCAATCAGCTCCTCGACGAACTGCTCCTGGCTGCCCGGCAGACGCAGGCTTCCGCGGTCGCGGTTCTCGCCGCAAAGCATTACGTTTTCGCCCATTGCCGCGATGATCACGTCGCTCTGGGCGGCATAGCGGAGGGCCTCGGCGCGGTCAGCAATCTCGCCGCTGTCAACCATACGCTTCTGGTTCTTAATAAGGTAGGCTACGGCAGGGTCGCCGCTGCTGTTAATCACGGTTTCAATCTTTTCCGTCCAGTCGCAACCGCGGCTGTAGAGCAGGCTTCCTCCCTCAGGCAGCCCTTTTTCCATTCCTTCGCGCAGGGTGACGATGTGCGGATTTTCTGCATCCGGGATGCGACGTTTCCAGAAATATATCATCGCCGGGTAGGTGTAATCTCCCAGCATCGCCCACATACTGCCGGCGTTCGGGCCGGTGAGGGCTATCTTCATCGGCTTGTCAAGCGGCAGGATGCCGCCTTCGTTCTTTAGCAGGACAACCGACTGGGTGGCGAGGCGGTATGCGAGTTCGCGCTCCTCGGGGCTGTCAAGTTCGATGTGGCCCTTGTCGAAGAACATCGGGTTGTCAAGCAGTCCGAGCTCGACCTTTAGCCTGAGAACGCGCTTGACCGCGGTTTCAATGGTCTTTTCGCTTACCAGTCCCTTTTCGACCGCTTCCGGCAGGAGGGCGTAGTTCGCGCC
>JAEDLO010000117.1 GCA_016295245.1 Bacteroidales bacterium
GGCGCGCGGCTGCGGGGAGCTCGCCAAAGGCTCTCCTCGCCGCGGCCGTTGCCGTTGCAGCGACCAAAAGGAAGGTCGCCGGCATAATCCAGGAAGGCTTCGTCAAATAATTGGGACCTGCTTTGAGACGGACACCCACTTTAGAAAACTGCAGCCGGGAGTGCACCAGCCTCGAGAGGCAACACCTACTGGAAGGCCAACCGCTTCGGGGGACCATTGTTTCAGAAGGGCCACACTCTTCAGAAGGCCACTGCCGGAAGACCACCCGCGTCGAGAAGGCGCTGACCCAAAACGGCTCTGACCCAAGAATTCATAGACCCAAGAAGGGCACAGATCCAGGAAGGATACAGGCCATCTCAGGAAGGCGAAGGATGCCCGGGAGGTCGTCTTTGGAGAAGCTTTGCTGGAGGCCGGTGGGGGCTTACTTCAGGAAGGCGAGGATGCCCGGGAGGTCGTCTTTGGAGAAGCTTTGCTGGAGGCCGGTGGAGAGGTTTTTGATGTTGATTTGGCCGGAGGCCATTTCGGTTTCGCCGCAGATGGACAGGAATGGGATGGCCTTGCGGTCGGCGTAGTCGAATTGTTTTTTGAGTTTGACGCTGTCGGGGTAGATTTCGACGGCGATGCCTTCGGAGCGCAGGGCGGCTGCTACGGGCAGGATGTAGCCGGCTTCGGCTGCGCCCATGTTGGCGAAGAGCAGGGTGGTCGAGCTGCGCAGGTCTTTCGGGAACTTGTCGAGGCCCTTGAGGACGTCGTAGATGCGGTCTGCGCCGAAGCTTACGCCCACGCCGGACATATTCGGGAGGCCGAAGATGCCGGTGAGGTTGTCGTAGCGGCCGCCGCCGCAGATGCTTCCTATCTGGAAGTCGAGCGCCTTGACTTCGAAGATGGCGCCGGTGTAGTAGTTGAGTCCGCGGGCGAGCGAGAGGTCGATTTCAGTTTTTGTGCGCACGCCGGCGGCGGCGATGAGCTCGAAGAGTTCTTCCAGCTCGTCGAGGCCCTTGAGGCCGGTCGGGGATGCGCCCATTATCTCGCGCATGCGGGCAAGTTTGGCTGCGCTGTCGCCTTCGAGCAGGAGCACCGGCTCGAGCAAGGCAACCGCCTCAGGGGTGAGGCCCTTCTGGAGCATTTCTTCCTTGACGGCGTCGAGGCCTATTTTGTCGAGCTTGTCGATGGCGACGGTGATGTCAACCACCTTGTCGGGGAAGCCGCATATTTCGGCGAGGCCGGTGAGGACCTTGCGGTTGTTGATCTTGACGAGGACGTTGACGCCGAGCTTCTCGAAGACCTTGTCGATGATCTGGATGAGCTCAAGCTCGCAGAGGAGGCTGTTGCTGCCGATGGCGTCCACGTCGCACTGGTAGAATTCGCGGTAGCGCCCCTTCTGAGGGCGGTCTGCGCGCCAAACGGGCTGAATCTGGAAACGCTTGAACGGGAAGACGAGATCGTTCTGGTGCTGCACGACGTAGCGGGCGAATGGCACGGTGAGGTCATAGCGAAGGCCTTTTTCGCAGACTTGCGGGGTGAGCGGCTTGGAGAAGTCGGCCGAGGCGAAGGCATCGCCGGAGTTGAGTATCCTGAAGAGGAGTTTGTCGCCCTCTTCGCCGTATTTGCCCAGCAGGGTCGAGAGATTCTCCATCGACGGAGTCTCGATCTGGGCGAAGCCGTAAGTCTTGAATACTGAACGTATTGTATCGAAAATGTAATTTCTTTCTGCTGTTTCCTGCTGACCGAAGTCGCGGGTCCCCTTAGGGATTGACGGTTTTTGTGCCATTACTTCTATAATTTTGCGCAAATTTAGTACATTTGTGAGACTAATGTTGCTTTTGTGATGAAAGATTTCCTTAAAACTACCCTTGCCGTCATCTGCGGCACCCTGATTGTTTCAATCCTTGGATTGGTGATTACGATGAGCATTCTCGGATCGCTCGCCACCCTGGGCAGCAGCACCCCCACTCTCCCGAAGGAGGGCGGCGTGCTGAAAATCGACCTCTCGTCCACCACCCTGGCCGAGCAGACCAGCGAGGGCAACCCGTTCTCGGAGCTCTCGGGCAGCGGCAGCGCGACCATAGGCATCTGGGACGCCGTGCAGGCAGTCAACATTGCCGCCCTCGACCCGGCGGTGAAGTATATTTACCTCAAGACTGACAATGCCGCCAGCTCGATTTCCTGCGCGGAGGAGTTCCGCAAGAGCCTCGCGAGGTTCAGGGAGCTTTCGGGCAAGCCGGTGGTCGCATATATGGAGTCGCCGTCGACGGGCAGCTACTACCTCGCCAGCGTTTCCGACAAGATTTTTATGACCAGCCACCCGGGGTCAACGATCTCAATGACAGGCGTTTCCAGCCAGATGACCTTCCTGGGCGACCTGCTTAAGAGGTTGGGAGTCAATATGCAGCTGATCCGCCACGGCAAGTATAAGTCGGCGGGCGAGATGTACACCCGCAGCAGCTCCAGCGCGGAGAACAGGGAGCAGTACCAGAGGATGGTTGACTCCATCTGGGAGCAGTTGCGGGGCGAGATTGCACGCAGCCGCAGCTTGAGCGAGGAGGCGGTGGACAAGGCGCTGGACAACCTGAGCCTTTGCCTGCCGGAGGACTTCGTGGAGCTGGGCTTTGCCGATGAGCTCCTGACCAGAGGGCAGTTGGAAGAGAGGCTTGCGACGCTGGCGGTTGCGGAGAAGTTTGACGACGTGAAGATGATTCCGTTTGCGGATTATGTGAGCGTGAAGGTGAAGGAGGGGCGCGCGACCAAGAAGATTGCCGTGATCTATGCCGATGGCGAGATTGTGGACGGCATTGAGAATCAGGAGGTTGCGGGCGACCGCTTTGCCCAGATAATCAGCAGCGTGCGCAAGGATTCCACCGTGAAGGCGGTGGTGCTGCGCGTGAATTCGCCGGGCGGCAGCGTGCTGGCGTCGGAGAAGATCAAGAGCGAGCTGGATGCGTTTGAGGGCGTGAAGCCGCTTGTCGCCTCATACGGCTCTTATGCCGCTTCGGGCGGATATTGGATTTCGAACAAGTGCGACAAGATTTTCTCTGACGCGACTACCCTAACGGGCTCAATCGGAGTGTTCGGGCTTGTGCCGGATTTCTCAAAAACAGCCTCAGACGTGCTTCACGTGGGCATCGAGACGGTCAACTCCAATCGCCACGGAGACATCTATTCGGGCATGAGGCCTTTCGACAAGGAGGAGTATGCATATATGGAGCGCTCCATCGAGCAGATTTACGACCGATTCACTGACATCGTGTCCGAGGGGCGCGGCATCCCGAAGGAGACCGTGGACGCCATCGGTCAGGGTCGTGTCTGGACGGGGGCTGATGCGCTGAAAATCAATCTTGTGGACCAGATTGGCACCCTCGAGGACGCCATCAATTACGCGGCAATTTGCGCCGGCGATCCGGACCTGGACAACTGGTGCGTCAAGGGCTACCCTCGCCCTCAGACCCAGATGGAGATTATCCTCGCCGCCCT
>JAEDLO010000035.1 GCA_016295245.1 Bacteroidales bacterium
GTCAGGGCTTTGCAGGAGGGCGGCGCGGAACTCGTCAACCGCCGTCTTGTAGTCCTTCAGGGCCAGGGCGGCATCACCCTTGTTGTAGTGGTAGTCCGATGGCAGATTCTCGCCCTGAACAGACTCAAGGGCAGCCTTCGCTCCCTGGTAATCCTGCTGTCGGTAGAGGGCGGATGCGAGATTGTATGAAGCGGCTATCGAAGTGGAGTCCTTGACTTGGGCCTTGCGGTAGTCTATCTCGGCCTCCTTGAAATTGTCCTTGCGGAACTTGCGGTTGCCGGCACGGACCTCCTTCCTGTCAGCCTGGCAATATGCGGGAGCGGTCGACAAGACAAGCAGGGGAAATATCAACAGTATTAACTTTCTCATTCGAACAAACTCTTTTTTGAGCGGCGCTCCCCGATGAGCATCTCCAGTATGAAGAGCACAAGGGCCGCTGCAAAGAAATACATATACTGCTCATCGTAGTCCTCGAAGACCACAGAACTGAACCTCTCGTCCTCGAGGGCACGGATGCGCTCGATAATCGGGTTTAGGCCGAACTCCTCGTTGCCGGCGTGGATGTATGCGCCGTTGCCTTCGGCGGCAATCTTGCGAAGGCTGTCCTCATCCAACCTTGTGACTACTATGTTGCCCTGGGAGTCCTTCATCAGGTCCCCGTCCTTGGGTATAGGCTGGCCGCTGAGCGAGCCGACGCCTATGGTGAAGATGCGGATGCCGGTGCCGGCGACCTCGCGAGCAGCCTCGACGGCATCGTCCTCGTGGTTTTCGCCGTCGGTGATGACGATAATCGCGCGGCTCTTCTCGCTCTGGGCGCTGAAGCTGCGTGCTGCGGTGCGCAGGGCTTCGCCTATGGCCGTACCCTGTACCGGAACGGACTGGGTGTCAATCGAATTGAGGAACATCTTGGCCGAGATGTAGTCGGTGGTGATAGGGAGTTGGACAAAGGAGGTTCCGGCGAATAGTATGAGCCCTATCCTGTCTCCGTCGAGCTTGTCAACCAGACGGGAGATGGCGAGCTTGGCCCTCGAAAGCCTGTCCGGAGAGTAGTCGCGGGCAAGCATCGAATTGGACACGTCCAGACAGATCATAATCTCGGCGCCCTTGGTCTCCCTCTCTGCGAGCTTTGCGCCCAGCAGCGGCCTTGAAAGACCTATGGAGAAAAAGGCGAAGGCAAGGCTGAAGAGCACTATCCTCCACCAGCCCTTGGAAGCGGAAACCGAAGGCATCAGGGCCTTTACGAGCGTTTCGTCTCCGAAGCGGCGGATGCGCCTTGAGCGAAGGAAGCGCAACAGGCCGTAAACAGCCGGGAAAACCGGCACAAGCAGAAGCAGCCACAAGAACTGCGGTGAAGCAAAGTACATCATTACGGCAACCTCCTGATTAACAGTCTGACAATGAGTTCCAAAAGCAGGAGCACGAGGGCTGCAAGCGCATAAGAGGGGAACAGCTCCTTATAGACAGGGAAGCTGTCGATGGTCGTGCGGGCCTTTTCCATCTTGTTGATTTCGGAGTAGATTTCAGCGAGCTTGGTATTGTCCGTAGCCCTGAAATAGCGTCCTCCGGTGGTCTCCGAGATGCTTTTTAGCAGTTCTTCGTCTATCTCTACCTTCATATTCTGGAGTTCCACACCCCAGGGGGTCATCACAGGATAAGGAGCCGTGCCGTTGGCGCCGACGCCTATCGTATAAACCCTTACGCCGTAAGTCTTGGCAATCTCGGCTGCGGTAAGCGGAGCTATCTCGCCGCTGTTGTTGACTCCGTCGGTAAGCAGGATGACCACCCTGCTCTTGGCGTCGGAATCCATCATTCTGGCCACGGCGGTGGCAAGACCGTTGCCGATGGCGGTACCGTCCTCGATCAGGTCGGTCTGGACCTCCTTCATCAGGTTGATGAGGGTGGCGCGGTCGGTGGTAAGCGGGCACTGGGTGTAGCTCTCGCCGGCAAACACGGCTATGCCCATCCTGTCGGAAGGACGCTGGGCGATGAACTCGATGGCGATGTCCTTGGCAGCGCTGATGCGGTCAGGCTTGAAATCGCGCGCGAGCATACTGGTCGATACATCCATCGCGAAGACGATGTCGATGCCCTCGGAGTCGATCTTCTCCATCTGGGAAGACGAGCGCGGACGGGCAAGCGCTATGATTATCAGCGAAAGGGCGGCAATCCTCAGGACGAACGGCAGGTGGCGCAGCACCGACAGAATGCTTCTTCCCCCGGCGAGCCAAGGCGCGGCGGTGGAAACTCTCATATGGGGCCTCCTGCCCCTCAGCTCCAGATACAGGTAGTGGAGCACGAGCAGCAGCGGCAGGGCCAGCAGGGCGAGGAGTCTGGGATATTCGAAGAACATCAGCTGCGGGCGGCCTCCTCTCCGCTTGCGGCGCTTTCAGCCTCAACCTGGCTCTGGTAGGTGGTGGTCACCAGCCTGACGGCCAGCGGCAGCGCGGACGCATTCTGCTCGTCCGTGGCCACGAATTTGGCGAACTTGACGTAGTCGGCGCACTCGAAGAGCTCGCGGGCCTTGGCCAGAAGTTCCGGCTCCAGGCCCTCGCAGCCTTTCAAGGCCTCGAAGAGTTCGGCCGTGGTCATCTCAGGCGCATCTATGCCGTAGCGCGCTTCGAGATAGGTCTTGAGGGTGTCAGTGATGCCGGAATAGAACATTTTCTGCTTTTCCGGGGCCCAGAATGCCTCGGCGCGCCACTTGTCCAGCTCACGCAGCGCGACGATGTGCGGCGGGTCTTCAGGGCGAAGCTCGCCGGTCTTGCGGGAGCGCAAGCTCCTGACAAGGTATATTCCGAGAGCGACAAGGGCGGCAAGGCCCAGGGCGCCGAGCAGGTACGGCAGCAGCTCGCGGAAGGTGACGGGGTAGGTCATCTGCCCCTTGAGGTCGTGGACGACGAAAGTCGCGGTGTCCACCGGCATAGTCTTGACCTCCATAGCGGAAGCCTCGAAGAGCAGGGTGTCGCGCCTTCCCTCCCGCACGCGCAGGGCTGGAAGTTCCGGCAATTGGTAGCTGCCTTCTTCGAAGGGCGCAATGACTACGCTGGCTCGGATGTCATAAATCCAGGACTTGCCCTGAGGGGTCTTGACTTTCTTTTTGGTGAGGGTATCCAGCTGCCAGCCCCTCACGAGCACCAGAGTGTCGGAGGACATCCCTTCGAGCTCGGGCAGGGCGATGCCTGTACCGCTTTCCACACCCTCGAGCACGAAGCCGTATTCCAGCTGGTCCGCCACGAGTATGGAGTCCCTGGTCTGGAGAGGCTTCAGGAAGGTCTGGCCGGACGGTATGAGGTCCAGCATCGCAGCCAATATGAGTACAGTCAGTTTCATCTATGGTTGAACAGCGCCATCAGGCCTTTGACATAGTCCTGGTCAGTGGCGATATCTACATAATCTATCTTGTAACGTTTCATCAGGGCGTCCTGCCGCTCCTCGAGGGTCGAGAACCAGCGGGCGTACTCGCGGCGCACGGCGGGACTGTCGGTGTTGATCCATGCGCCCTGCGAGGTCTCGCTGTCCTTGATGTGCACAAGGCCGACAGGAGGCAGAAGCCTTTCACGGGGGTCGTGGACGCGGATGACGCTCAGGTCGTGCCTGCCGGCCGCCACCTTGAGGGCGTCCTCGTAGCGCGGAAGCGCGTCTTTGCCGGCGTCAATCATATCGCTGAGCAGGAAGACGGTGCACTTCTTCTTTATCGCGTTGGTCAGATAGCGAAGGGCCTCGCCGATGTCGGTGCCCTCGCCCTCGCTCTGAAGTTCGAGCATTTCGCGGATGATGCGCAGCAGGTGGGAGCGCCCCTTCTTCGGCGGGATGAACTTCTCCACCCGGTCGGAAAAGAAGAGCACGCCGACCTTGTCGTTGTTCAGGATGGCGCTGAAGGAGAGGACGGCGGCAATCTCCGCGAGCCTCTCGCGCTTGGTCTGGCCGCTGGTGCCGAAAAGGCCAGAACGGCTGACATCCACCATCAGCACCACAGTGAGCTCCCTCTCCTCCTCGAAGACCTTGACGTAAGGACTCCGCAGGCGGGCGGTCACATTCCAGTCCATCGAGCGCACGTCGTCGCCCCACTGGTATTCCCGAACCTCACTGAAGGCCATTCCGCGTCCCTTGAAGGCAGAATGGTACTCTCCGGCGAAGATCTGGTGAGAGAGGGCCTTGGTGCGTATCTCGATCTTCCGGACTTTCTTGAGAAGCTCTGTCGCGCTCTGGTTATGGGACAATGACGGCATTGATCACCTGCTCGATAATCTGTTCTGAAGTAACGTTTTCAGCCTCGGCCTCATAGCTGAGACCTATCCTGTGGCGAAGAACCTCAGGACATACGGCACGCACGTCTTCCGGGATGACATAGCCGCGACGCTTGATGAAGGCATAGGCCTTGGCCGCCATCGAAAGGCTGATGCTGGCACGCGGCGAGGCTCCGAAGGAGATCAGGTCCTTGAGGTTGGCAAGGCCGTATTCCTCAGGGGTTCTGGTCGCATAGACGATGTCCACGATGTATTTCTCGATCTTCTCGTCCATATAGACCTCACGGACGAGCTGTCTTGCCCGCACGATATCCTCCGGCGAAACTACAGGATTGGCCTTCGGGAATTCACCGCTGTTGTTCATCCTGACTATCAGCCTCTCCTCCTCCTTTTTCGGGTAGCTGACAATCACCTTGAGCATAAAACGGTCCACCTGGGCCTCAGGCAGAGGGTAGGTACCTTCCTGCTCTACAGGGTTCTGGGTGGCCATTACCAGGAACGGGTCCGGGAGTTTGAAAGTCTGGTCGCCGAGGGTCACCTGCTTCTCCTGCATGGCCTCAAGCAGGGCCGACTGAACCTTGGCCGGGGCACGGTTGATCTCATCGGCAAGCACGAAGTTCGCGAAGACAGGACCCTTGTGGACCTCGAAGCGCTCCTGCTTCTGGGAGTAGATCAGTGTACCCGTAAGGTCTGCCGGCAGCAGGTCGGGAGTGAACTGGATGCGGCTGAACTTGGCGTTGACCGCCTGAGACAGAGTGCTGATGGCCAGGGTCTTTGCGAGACCCGGCACACCTTCGAGAAGAATATGTCCGTTGGCAAGAAGGGCAATCATCAGGTTCTCGACCAGGTGCTTCTGGCCTACAATGACCTTTCCCATCTCCAGGGACAGGATATCCACGAACGCGCTTTCCTTCTGGATGCGCTCGTTGAGTTCCTTGATGTTTACTGTTTCCATTCAAATATCTTTTTGTTCGTTATCATTTCCCTGCAAAAGAGGTGCCCCGTAGTCAACCGCCGACAAAAAGAGGGCGTGGCCGGGGACGGACTCTCCGGCATCCGAACGGGTGCCCGAGGCGATGAGTTCACTGATGGACTCGACACTGCGCTTGCCCCTGCCCACTTCGAGCAGCGTGCCCACTATCGCGCGCACCATATTGCGCAGGAAGCGGTCGGCGCTGATGCGGAACATCCAATAGTCCTGAGCGGCTCCGAAAGTAGGCACACTCCCGCGCGGGCACTGCTCCCAGACGGCTTCGAAGATGGTGCAGACGGAGGTCTTGTTGTCCCCGCCCGTCTTTTCGAAGCAGCTGAAGTCGTGGCGTCCGACAAGCAGCCGGGCCGCCCGGTTCATCGCCTCAAAGTCCAGCTGCGGATAGCAGTACTGGTAGGAGTGGGCCGATGCAAAGGGGTCCTTGACGCGGTGCAGGTAGTAGATGTACTCCCTCCTGCTGGCGTCGAAGCGCGCGTGGAAGGCGGGATCGGCCGGGCTCAGGGCCTTGATGCTTATCCCCTTGGGCAGCAGCGCATTGAGCTTGCGCAGCAGGTAGGCGCAGTCGAGCTCCGCGGGAGCGTCGAAGTGGGCCGTGTAGGCAAGGGCGCCGACCCCGGTGTCCGTGCGGCCCGCCCCCACGAGGCTGACGGGCGTGCGCAGGAGCATTGTGAGGGCATCCTGAATGGCGCCCTGTACGCTCGGAGCCGAGGGCTGGATCTGCCAGCCGCAGAAGCCTTCTCCGCTATAACTCAAATCTACCCTGTACCGCATAGCCCACAAAGATAATCATTTATTTATAAGTAATGTATGCACCGAAGAATCAGAAAAATCGCTATATTTGCAGATTAGGTGAAATTCGCCTTGATTTTTAGAAACTAAAAATTTTGATAGATATGTTATTCTCTCTCCTCCAGACAGAAATCGCCCAGGCAGCGCCTGTGCAGCAGGAGATGTCCTACTCGCTCATCGAGATGGCCGCAAAAGGCGGCTGGCTGATGCTTGTGCTTCTCCTCCTCTCCATCCTCGCCATCTACATTTTCGGCAAGAAGTGGTGGGTAATCAACAAGGCAGGCAAGATCGACAAAGACTTCCTGATGGATATCCGCGACTACATTCACGACGGCAAGATCAAGAGCGCGCTTACCCTCTGCTCGAAGTACGACTCGCCTGTAGCCAGGATGATCGAGGCCGGAATCGTCAGGATAGGCAAGCCGGCTTCAGACATCCAGGCTGCCATTGAAAATGTCGGCAATGTCGAGGTGGCAAGGCTCGAGAAGGGTCTCCCTTATCTTGCAACCATCGCCGGCGGCGCCCCGATGATCGGATTCCTGGGCACCGTAATCGGTATGATCCAGGCCTTCTTCAATATGGCCAACGCCGGCAACAACATCGACATCACCCTTCTTTCGGGAGGTATCTACACCGCAATGATCACCACCGTGGGAGGTCTTTTCGTCGGCATCATCGCTTATTTCGGCTACAACTTCCTGACCGCCAGGGTATCGTCACTGGTTTACAGTATGGAGAGCGCAACCATCAAGTTCATGGATATGCTCAGCGAGCCTGCGGATCAGAATAACGCACAGTAGGAAATGGCTCTCAAAAGGATAACGAAAGCGGACCCGAATATGGCGATGTCGTCTATGACCGACATCGTGTTCCTGCTCCTTATCTTCTTCCTGGTGACTTCGACGCTGGTCAACCCCAACGCGCTGAAGCTTCTCCTGCCGAAGAGCACGGGACAGGTGGGCGCCAAGGCTACGGTAAGCGTCTCGATCAAGGATTGGGGCGACGACACATATACTTACCACATCAACGGAGAGCAGACCCCGATCAGCTTCGAGCAGATCGAGGACGGTCTGGTGGAGCTGCTCCAGACCGAGGAGGACCCTACTTTCTCCATCTACTCCGATGAGAGCGTGCCGATCAAGGAGATTGTACAGGTAATGAATATCGCCAAGAGGAACCACTACAAGGTGATTCTTGCGACACAGGCAGAATAACAGACGATGGGCAGGTTCGAAGAATTGGAGAAAAGCCGCGAGAAGAAGGCGAGGATCACGGGCATAGCGCTTACCCTGGTCCTTCACGCCGGCGCACTCGCGCTGGTATCCTTTACCGGACTTAGCTACATCTACCCGCCGCCTCAGGAGCAGGCGATGCTGATAGACTTCAGCGAAGAGGAGCCAGTCATCCAGCAGCTTCAGGGCAGGGAGCCCCGGGCTGAGGAGGTGGACCTGACAAGGCCTGTCGAGCTCGCCCAGAAGAGCGAGAGCCCGGAAGTTTCCAAGAGCGAGAACCTCACTCCGGAGACTGCGCCGGACGACTTCGGGGACGTGCCTGTTCCGACTCCGGAACCCAAGAGCGAGCCGAAGCTCGACCCGAGGGCCTCGTTCCCGGGTATGGCAAAGAAGGACACCAGCCTAACGGCGCCGCACGCCGCATCCGAGGCCTCCGACCAGTTCAAGGCGGGACAGGCTGCGGGAAACACCGCCCACGGCAGAACCGACGGCAAGCCTAATGCTCACGTAAAGGGACGCAACACGGTAGGCAACCTGCCGCGACCGGTTTACAACGTCCAGGAGAGCGGTACAGTAGTTGTGGATATTTGGGTGGACAACTACGGCAACGTAGTCAAGGCCGTGCCGGGAGGCGAAGGCACCACCGTTATGGACAAGGCTCTCCTGACAGCCGCACGCAAGGCGGCCCTGGAGACGCACTTCAATATGAGCGCCGATGCCCCGGCGATGCAAGAGGGCACAATTACATATTATTTTAATCTCAAGTAATGGATCAATTTACAAAAGAAGGCCGCAAACTCAGACCCCGCAGAAGCGCAGGGTCTGCCGCACCCCGCGCTGAAAAAGTAGAATACAGGCCGGGTGAGGGCAGGAGCTACAACGAACACAAGTCCTATTCGGAAGGACGCTCCGGCTACGGTGAGAATCGTGGCGGCGGCTACGGAAGACCTCAGCACAGAGGTCAGTTCAGCAGGACCGGCTCGTCATCGGGCCACTCACAGGACCGCAGGGGCGGCTACGAAGGAAGACCGTCATCAGGACAGGGCCAGAGACCGTCGCGTCCCGGCTCATCACGCCCCGGATTCGCATCCAAGCCGCGTTTCGGCCAGAAGCCGGGCGCAGGAAGGGGAGGCTTTGCCCCTAAGGGAGCGCCTGCTCGCAAGAAGGCCGCTCCGGGCTTCTTCAACAAGGAGTCCAATGCCGGAATCGAGCGTATGATCAGCCGCAGGCCGGTTGTCAACGGCAACGAGGCTGTGGCAAACGAGTTCGAGGCTCCGATAAGCAACGAAATCCGCCTCAACAAGTTCATCGCCAATTCCGGAGTATGTTCACGCCGCGAGGCTGACACCCTCATCCAGGCCGGTGTCGTGACCGTCAACGGACAGGTTGTCACCGAACTTGGCGTCAAGGTCAACATCTTCGAGGACGACATCCGCTTCAACGGCGAGCGTCTCAAGGGAGAGGAGAAGGTTTACATCGTGATGAACAAGCCGAAGGGCTTTGTCACCACTTCAAGCGACCCTCACGCCGAGAAGACCGTCATTGACCTGCTCAAGGGCTGCCAGACCAGGGTTTACCCTGTCGGAAGGCTCGACAAGAACACCACCGGAGTGCTTATGCTCACAAACGACGGTGAGATAGCCGAAAGGCTCACCCACCCGTCATACGACAAGAAGAAAATCTATCAGGTCGCTCTCGACAAGCCGCTTGCCGCAGAGGACTACGAGAAGATCCTTTCGGGTCTGACCCTGACCGACGGCGAGGTAAAGGCCGACGAACTCGAGTACATCGATGAAAATGACCACCGCAAGTTGGGCATCGAGATCCACTCGGGCAAGAACCGCATCGTGCGCCGCATCTTCGAGTCCCTGGGCTACAGCGTTAAGGCTCTCGACCGCGTATATTTTGCAGGTCTGACCAAGAAGGGCCTCAAGAAGGGCGAATGGAGATACCTCAACGAGGGCGAAGTCAACATTCTGAAAATGGGAGCATACATCTAATGGCTCATCGTTCAGGATTCGTCAACATCATAGGCAACCCCAATGTCGGGAAGTCTACTCTGATGAACGCGCTGGTGGGCGAGAAGCTTTCCATCGTGACGGCAAAGGCCCAGACCACGCGCCACCGCATTATGGGCATAGTCAACGGGGATGACTGGCAGATTGTCTATTCGGACACTCCGGGCATCCTCAAGCCTGCGTACCGTCTGCAGCAGAATATGATGAATTTCGTGGACGGGGCCATAGGCGATGCCGACATCATACTCTATGTCACGGACACAATCGAAAGTCCGGAGAAGAACAGCGAGTGGATTGAAAAGCTGTCCCGCCTGGAATGTCCGGTGATAGTGGTCATCAACAAGATTGACATCTCCGACCAGAAAACCGTGATCGAAAAGATGGGATTCTGGCAGGAGAGGCTGCCCAAGGCCGAAGTGATAGTCGCTTCCGCCGAACAGAAATTCAATCTTGACAAGATACTGGACGCCGTGGTGAGCAGGCTTCCGCAGTGCCCGCCCTGGTTCGACAAGGACGCCTTCACGGACAAGAACCTGCGCTTCTTCGCTTCTGAAATCATACGCGAGAAGATACTTCTCAACTATAAGGAGGAGATCCCTTATTGTTGCGAGGTAGGCATCGAGAGTTTCAAGGAAGGAGAGGAGAGATACGACATCGGCGCCGTCATCTATGTGATGCGCGAATCCCAGAAAGGAATAATCATAGGCCGGCAGGGTGCCGCACTCAAGAAGGTGGGCACCCAGGCCAGGCTTGAAATGGAAGATTTCTTCCAGAAGAAAGTCTTCCTCCAGATTTATGTCAAGGTGGACCCTGACTGGAGGGAGAGCAAGAGAGAACTCAGAAAATTCGGATACGAGGACTGACAGATATGACTGAAGAGGAGATCATCATCAACGAAGACAACCACAAGTTTGACAAGCTTATCGAGGCTGACGCGCACAAGTACAAGCTCTCGGGGATGTTCAAGGACTGGTACCTGGATTACGCTTCATACGTAATCCTTCATCGTGCCGTGCCCCACATCGCCGACGGTCTGAAACCCGTCCAGAGACGCGTGCTTCACGCTATGTACAAGATGGATGACGGCGCGTTCACGAAGGTGGCGAACATCGTCGGTCAGGCGATGCAGTACCACCCTCACGGCGACCAGTCCATACTCGGCGCCCTTGTCCAGCTCGGTCAGAAGGGCTTCACCGTGGATTGTCAGGGTAACTGGGGAAACATCCTCACCGGTGACTCCAACGCCGCGCCGCGATACATCGAGGCGAGACTCAGCAAGTTTGCCAAAGAGGTGATTTTCGACCCCAAGGTCACCAACTGGATGAACTCCTACGACGGCCGCAACCTCGAGCCGACCGAACTCCCCGTACGCTTCCCTCTCCTGCTGGCGCAGGGCACCGAGGGCATCGGCGTGGGTCTGGCGTCCAAGATTCTCCCTCACAATTTCAACGAGCTTATCGACGCCTCGATTGCCATCATCAAGGGCGAACCTTACGAGATTTACCCTGACTTCCCAACCGGCGGCTTCGCCGACTGCAGCAAGTATATGTGCGGCAAGAGGGGCGGCAGCGTAAAGGTCAGGGCGCGCATCGAGAAAATCGACAAGAACACCATCGCAATCACCGAGACTCCTTACGGAAAATACACCAAGGACCTGATTGACTCCATCCTGAAGGCCAAGGAGAAGGGCAAGATCAAGATCAAGAAAATCGAGGATATGACCACCTACAAGGTCGAGATTCTGATCCATCTGCCGAATGATGTCTCTCCGGACAAGACCATTGACGCCCTCTATGCCTTTACCGACTGCGAGTGCAACATCGCCCCGAACGCCTGTGTCATCGTGGACAACAAGCCTCAGTTCCTCTCGGTGAACGACATCCTCGAATACAGCACCCGCCATACCCGCGAAATTCTCCTCAGGGAGCTGGAAATCAAGCTCTCGGAGCTGGAAGACGACTGGCACTACAATTCCCTCGAAAGGATATTCTTCGAGAACAGGATTTACAAGGTGCTGGAGCAGGACCAGAAGGACTGGGAAAGCCAGATAGACGACGTGTTCTTCCATATGAAGGAGTACCAGGATTTCTTCAAGAGGGAAATCGTGCGCGAGGACATACTCAAGCTGGTTGAGAAACCCGTCAGAAAGATCTCGAAGTTCGACACCAAGGCTGTGGACGAGAAGATACGCGCCATCGAGGAGGAGATCCTCAAGGTCAAGGACAACATCGAGCATATTGACCGCTACACCATCAACTGGTTCGACGGCCTCAAGAAGAAATACGGCAAGGATTATCCGAGAAAAACCGAACTCACCGGTTTTGAAACCATCGCCGCGACAAAGGTCGTCAACAACAACGCCAAGCTCCAGGCCAATCTCGCCGAGGGTTTCGTGGGCATAGGCCTGAAGAAGGATGACGGTGGAGAGTACATCTGCGACTGCTCAGACCTCTCGGAAATCATCGTCATCTCCAAGGACGGCAAGTACCGCATCACCAAGGTCGAGGACAAGGCTTTCTTCGGCAAGAACTTGCTGTATGTAGGCCTGTTCAACAGGGGCGACGACCGCACCATCTACAATGTAATCTACCGCGAGGGCAAGACTTCCATCTACTACGCGAAGCGCTTCGCCGTAACTTCGGTGACAAGGGACAAGGAGTACGACATCACCTCGGGTGTCGAAGGCTCTCGCATCGAATGGTTTACCGTCAACCACAACGGAGAGGCGGAAACCGTCAAGATCAACCTGCGCCCGAAACCGAAACTCAAGAAAACCGTCTTTGAATATGATTTCTCGACCCTCGCCATCAAGGGCAAGGCTTCGAGGGGCAATCTCGTCAGCAAGAACGTCATCCAGCGCATCAGCCTCAAGAGCAAGGGCGTGAGCACCATCGAGGGCAAGGACATCTGGTTCGACACCGACATCCAGAAGCTAAACGACGACGGACACGGCCTGTATCTCGGAAAATTCTCTGACGACGACAAGGTACTGGCAGTATTCAAGAACGGCAGCTTCTACACCACCTCGTTCGAGCTTGTGAACCGCTATCCGGGCAACCTTCTCTTCATCGAGAAATTCGACTCGGACAAGGTCTTCACCGCCCTGTACTATGACGGACAGGTCAAGAGCTTCTATGTCAAGCGCTTCAGCTTCGTTCTCTCGGACAACACACCGCTGAGCTTCATCTCGGATGCACCGAAATCCTACCTTGTGGACATCAGCTCCGACAAGCATCCCCAGTACGAAATCAGCTGGAAGATGGAGGACAAGCCGGCGGAGAACGTGGACGCCGAAGAATGGATTGCCAAGAAGGGCATCAGCGCCAAGGGCAAGAAGTGCGCCGAAAGGGGCGAGGTCAAGAGCGTCCGCTTCATCGAGCCTCTCGTAAAGGAGGAAGACAATGTACCTGCCGAAGAGCAGGAGGCTTTCAACCTTGACATCGAGGCGGAGGACATCCCGGACAGCCAGCTTGACGACGAGCTGGAAGATATCATCGAGGAGCCGACCCTGTTCTAAAGAAAATCGGGATTGCATTCGCGCATATCCCTGATGCGCAGCTGAATGGATGAATTGCCGCGATAGTAGTTCTCGACTATCGCGTAGCAGATGTCGAGCGGATTGCCTTCACGGATATAATCGTAGAACTCAGACATATTGAAGGCTATCGCCGGGATTCTGTTGTACGGCTGTGATTCCTGGATGAGGTCCAGTTTCATATGGACTCCGCAGGCACCGACCTTGCGCCCGGAGCCGGAATCATAGACATCTTCCGTGACGAAAATGGGATTGTTGTTTCCGGGGCCGAAAGGCTGGAACTGCTTGAGTATCCTGAAGAACTTCGGGGTAATCTGGGAGAAGTCTATCTTGGCGTCAGCCTCAACCACCGGGGTGAGCATCTCGCTTGTTATCTTGCCCGCGATGAAACAATCCATCCGTGATGCGAACTCCTCCAGATTCTCCTCCTTGAGGGTCAGGCCGGCGGCATAGACGTGGCCGCCGAAGTTCTCAAGCAGGTCGGAGCAGCTCTCGATTGCGCCGTACAGGTCGAAGCCGGCTATGCTTCGGGCAGAACCCGTCACGGAGCCGTTGGATTTGGTCAGCACGACTGTAGGCTTGTAGAAGGCCTCCACCAGACGGGAAGCGACTATGCCCAGCACACCCTTGTTCCACTTCGGGTTATAGACTATGGTGGCGTTTTGGCTCGCCAGGCAGCGTCCGCTCTGAACCATCTCCAGGGCCTCCTGGGTAATCTCGCGGTCTATGTTCTTGCGCTCGTTGTTGTTCTCGTTGATCTTTTCGCCTATCTGCATTGCCGTGCGGCTGTCTGTCGCCTTGAGGAGCTCGACGGCGAGGCGCCCCGATTCCATACGGCCGGCGGCGTTGATGCGCGGACCGATCTTGAAGACGATGTCATCAACGCTGATGTGGCCGGGCTCGAGGTTGGACAGGGTAATCATCGCCAGCAGGCCCTTGCACGGGTTCTCGTTGAGCTGGCGGAGACCGAAATGGGCCAGTATCCGGTTTTCCCCCACGACGGTCACCAGGTCTGAGGCGATGCTGACCACCAGAAGGTCGAGCAGCGGGATGAGGCTGTCGAACGGGATGTCGTACTTGGCGGCATAGGCCTGCACGAGCTTGAAGCCCACTCCGCAGCCGGATAGGTCGTCGAACGGGTAGGTGCAGTCTTCGCGCTTGGGATCGAGCACGGCGACGGCCTTCGGAAGGGAGTCCTCCGGGAGGTGGTGGTCGCAGATGATGACCTCTATGCCCTTGCTGGCGGCGTAGTCCACCTTGTCGATGGCCTTGATGCCGCAGTCCAGGGTTATCATCAGGGTGAAGCCGTGTTCGGCCGCCCAGTCGATGCCCTTGTAGGACACACCGTAGCCCTCGTCATAGCGGTCCGGCACGTAGAAATCCACGTTTTCGGTGAAGCGGTGGACGAAAGAGTAAACCAGCGCGACGGCAGTGGTGCCGTCAACGTCGTAATCGCCGTAGATGAGGATTTTTTCGCGGGAAACGATGGCCCGGCGCAGGCGCTCCACGGCCACGTCCATATCCTTCATCAGGAAGGGATCGTGGAGGGCATCCAGGCTCGGGCGGAAGAAGGTGCGGGCCTGTTCGAAGGTTTCCACTCCCCTCTTGACGAGCAGGTCAGCGAGGACTTTGTCGATACCCACTTCAGCGGCGAGGCGGTCAACCTTTGACTGGTCCGCCTGCTCTTTGAGTATCCATTTACATTCCCGTGCCATATTCTACAAAGTTACGCAATTATTCTGAAAATTCTCAGAAATGTCTTATTTTTGCACCATTATGGCAGAATTTAGCGAACAGGAAAAAATACGCCGCGAATCGCTGGCGAAACTCAGGGAACTGGGCATTGAGCCGTATCCGGCTCCCCAGTATCCGGTAAACGCTTCAGCCGCCCTTATCACGGCTGAATATGATGAACAGAAAGGCAATTTCCAGGAGGTCTGCATCGCGGGCCGACTGATGAGCAGGCGCATTATGGGAGCAGCCTCATTCGGCGAGCTCCAGGATGAGTCCGGCCGCATCCAGATTTACGTCAAGCGCGACGAAATCTGTCCGGGAGAGGACAAGACGATGTACAACACCGTCTGGAAGAAACTCCTTGACATCGGCGACATCATCGGCATCAAGGGCTTCGCCTTCATCACCCAGACCGGCCAGTTGAGCATCCACGCCAAAGAGCTCACCCTGCTGAGCAAATCGCTCAGGGTGCTGCCTATCGTCAAGGAGCAGGACGGCCAGGTATTCGACGCCTTCACCGATCCGGAGCAGCGCTACCGCCAGAGATACGTGGACCTGATCGTGAACCCTTCCGTAAAGGACACCTTCATCAAGAGGGCGAAGATTATCGCCACTATGCGCCAGTACTTCAACGAAGAGGGCTGCCTCGAGGTGGAAACCCCTATTCTCCAGAGCATTCCGGGCGGCGCTACCGCACGTCCTTTCATCACCCACCACAACGCCCTTGACATTCCGCTCTACCTGCGCATCGCCAACGAGCTCTACCTCAAGAGGCTGATTGTCGGCGGCTACAACGGAGTCTATGAGTTTGCCAAGGACTTCCGCAACGAGGGTATGGACAAGACCCACAACCCGGAGTTCACCTGTATGGA
>JAEDLO010000036.1 GCA_016295245.1 Bacteroidales bacterium
AAAGGCACCGCAGGCTCGCAAAAGCGGGCTCGCCTGCTACGGCGCGCGGCTGCGGGGAGCTCGCCATAGGCTCTCTCGCGGCGGTTGTCACCACGGCGACATTATTGCGGTCTGAGTTGCTGCAAGCTGGCGGATGGCGGCTCAGGCGCGGGGGCGGTCAAGGAGGGGGAAGGAAATAGCGGGGCACGGCGAGTCGCAACGGTGCTGCGAAGCAGCAGGACGGCGATGTCTGACGACGGTTGGACGCGACCGACAGAGAGCGGCCAAGACGGAGGAGTCCGCCGCAGCAACGGTAAGGGCAACAGTAACGGCAAAAGCAAGGGAAAGGGCAAAAAAAACCGCACGCAGACGCGAAGGTCAGCGGGCGGGATAAACGGGAAAACTCCCGAAGATGGAAGTCCAGCGACCTAGCCTATTGGTTTGAAGTCAGAGGCCGGGTGTTTGCAGATTGGGCAGATGAAGTCGTCCGGGAGGATTTCGCCTTCGTAGATGTATCCGCAGATAGTGCAGACCCATCCTTTTTTCTTTGGGCGCTCGGGAGCCGGCTTGATGTGCTTCTGATAGAAAGTATATGTCGCAGAAGGTTCTTCGGTGAGGGATTCAGCCGAGACTACATCGGCGATGAATAGAGTGTGGGTGCCAAGGTCCACAGTATCGACCACTTTGGCCGAAATCAGGGCATTTACCCCCTCGGTCACATATATGATACCATTGTCTGCGCGGGAGTATGTTATGCCCAGAGCCTTGTCCACATCCTTGCCGCTCTGGAAGCCCCAGTGTTTGAAGATGTCGAAGGATGCAGCCTCGGAAAGCACTGAGACGTTGAACTCTCGGGTGCGCTCGATCATTCCGTGGGTATAGTTGTCTTTGTTGACCGCAAGGGTGATGCGGTTTGGAGTGGTTGTTACCTGCATCACGGTATTGGTGATGCAGCCGTTGTCCTTATCTCCTTCGTGGGCTGTCACCACGAAGAGGCCATAGGAAAGCTTGTAAAATGCAGTCTTGTCGATCATAATTCTATATTGAAAAATTGTGATAATGCGGTCCGAAGCGCTCGAATGCGGCGCGGTCCAGATCCTCCCTGTCGTCAGGATGGGCAATGCTGATCATCAGCTTGGCTCGCTCCTGAAGCGAGCGGCCGTAGAGGTCCACGGCGCCATATTCGGTCACCATCCAGTGGGCGTCCGAACGAGGGGTGACCACTCCGGCGGCGGTGTTCAGGGCGGGAACTATTTTCGACTTGCCCTTGAGTGTGCGCGAAGCCATTGCGATGATGCTCTTGCCCCCTTCGGACATCGATGCACCCCTGACGAACTCAAGCTGGCCGCCGGTGCCGCTGAAGATACGGGTACCGATGCTGTCGGCGCAGACCTGGCCGGTGAGGTCAACCTCTACTGCCGAGTTGATGGCCTTCATATGGGGGTTGCGGGCGATGTTGTAAGGATTGTTGGTGTATTCGATGTCCCTCATCAGGACGTCAGGATTGTGGTCGATGAACGAATATACTTCCTGCGGGCCGAGAAGGAAGGAGGATACTACCTTGCCTGTGTCGATTTTCTTGCAGGCGCCGTTGATGACGCCCTTGCGGATGAGCCTGAGCAGGCCGATGGAGAACATCTCGGTGTGGAGGCCGAGGTTCTTGGCGGTGCCGAGCTCGGCGGCCAGCGCGTTCGGAAGAGCGCCTATGCCCATCTGCAGGCAGTCGCCGTCTTCGAGCAGGCCGGCGCAGTTGTGGCCGATGATCTTTTCGGTCGGGGTCGGGTCGGCAAAGTCTGCCGTCACCAGAGGAGTGTCGTCGCTGACCAGGTAGTCAAACTTCTCGAGCGGGATGAGGTTGCCGAAGGAGAAGGGGACATTGGGGTTGACTACGCCGATGACCAGCGGGGCGTTCTCGATAGCGGCAACCGAACAGTCAACCGAGGTGCCCAGGGACACGAAGCCGTCCTTGTCGGGCAGCGACACGTTGACCAGCGCCGCTCCGAGCTTGATGGCGCCGGTGCGGTACAGGCGCGGGGTCTCGCCCAGATGGACAGGGAGGTAATCGGCATAGCCCGCGTTCACGTTGGCGCGGACATTCGGGCCGACGAAGAAGCCCTGGTCGAAAAAGATGCCTTCGTAGCGCGGCTCGGAGTAAGGTGCAGGACCTTCAGTATGGAAGTGGTGAAAGTGGAGGTCTGTGACATCCCCGGCATCCGCCCTGCGGCAAAGAGCCTGAATGAGGCAATGGGGCACGCTGGCCACGCTGCTGAGGTGGATGTGGCTGTGGGAAGGGATGTGACTTACGGCCTGGTCGGCTGTCACGAATTCTATCTGTTTCATATCCCCAAATTTGGTGATTTCGTCAAACAAATCCAAATAAGTCGGAAAAAACGTATCTTTGGGGTATGTATTATGTTTCAAAGAAACTTCAGATAGCGGCGAGCCACCGCCTTGAGCTCGATTATCCGAGCAAATGCTCCCGCCTCCACGGCCACAACTACGATGTCGAGGTCTTCTGCAAGTCCGGCGAGCTCGACGCCAACGGGATGGTGGTGGACTTCAAACTGATAAAGGAGAGGGTGATGGACCGTCTGGACCACAAGGACCTCAATGAAGTCCTGCCCTTCAACCCGACTTCGGAAAACCTGGCACGCTGGATTTGCGAGCAGATTCCGTTCTGCTACAAGGTCAGCGTCAAGGAGACTTCAGGCAACACTGCAATTTACACTACGGAATGATAACAGAGGAAAAGGCAAGACAGAACATCAGGGAACTGCTCGAGTATATCGGGGAGGACCCGGACAGGACCGGCCTGATCGAGACCCCGGACAGGATGCTGAGGATGTTCAAGGAGATGTTCAGGGGCTATGACCCCGCCCAGAAACCCGTGATTACCACCTTCCCCAACGGGCAGGACGGCATCATCTATGACGATATGGTCGTGGACAGCGGCTGCTTCTACTCGGTTTGCGAGCACCACTGCCGCACCTTCTTCGGCGAATATCGCTTCGCCTATATCCCCAACCCCAAGGGGCGCATCCTCGGCCTCTCGAAGATAGGCCGCGTGGTGGATTATTGCTCGGCCCGCCTGCAGGTGCAGGAGAGGCTGGTGCACGATGTGGTCGAGATGCTCACCGAGGCCCTGGGCGACGAGTACCCGCCGCTGGGGATGGCTATGACGATGACCGGCAGGCATATGTGCAAGGAGAGCCGCGGTGCGCGCAAGAGCGGCGTGATGACCTCCACCTACCTGACCGGCCTGTTCAGGCGCAACCCCCAGACCCGCAATGAATTCCTTAGCTACCTGAGCCGAAAAGATGTATAAAGTCAAGAAAACCCTTGAGGTCAGCGCAAGCCACGCCCTGGAGTTCGCAGGCGGAGTGCGCGAGCCGGTCCACGGCCACAATTGGAAGATAGTCATCTACTGCCGCAGCGAAGAGCTCGACGCCGACGGGATGGTGGTCAATTTCCTCGATATCGAGAGGGATATCCGCGACTACCTCGATCACGGCGACCTCAACGAGCTGCTGCCGGTAAGCCCGACAACCGAGAACCTCGCCCGCTGGGTGTGCGACCACGTCGCGCATTGCTATAAGGTGGAGGTGACCGAATGCGAGGGCAATGAAGCCTCTTACGAAAAATGAGCCGCCGCATCGCCATCATCGGCGCCGGCGCCTCCGGCTGCTTCGCCTCCATCCTCATCCGCAGAGCGCATCCCGAGGATGATGTGGTGGTCTTCGAGGCGGGCAGAAACGCCCTGGCGAAGGTGGCGGTCACGGGCGGCGGACGTTGCAACCTTACCAACAGCTTCGAGGCGGTGAGCTCGCTCAAGGAGGTGTATCCGCGCGGAGAGCAGCTGATGAAGCGCTGCCTGCGCCGTCTGGACCAGAGGGCATTGATGCGCTGGTTCGAGAAGGAAGGGGTGCGCCTGACGGTCCAGAGCGACCACTGCGTCTTTCCCGTAAGCCAGGATGCGATGCAGATTGTGCGCACGCTGCTGAACCTGATGCGCCGCGAAGGCGTGGAGCTGCGCACCGAGAGCAGGGTGAGCGCCATACGCGAGCTTGAGGGCGGGTTCTCGTTGGAACTTGCCGCGGGAGGGTGCTTCCGCTGCGACAGGGTGCTGCTCAGCGCGGGCGGCTGCTCGAAAAAGAGCCTTGAGGCGCTTCTGCCGGGGGATATTGCTATCGAGGACACCGTCCCTTCGCTCTTCACCCTGAACATAGGCGACGAGAGCCTGCGCTCGCTGATGGGCACGGTAGTGGATGATGTGGAGCTGAGCCTGGCGGGCACCGGCTTCTCTTCGCGTGGCACCTTGCTGCTCACAGATTGGGGCGTAAGCGGTCCCGCCACCCTGAAGCTTTCCTCATACGCGGCGCGCCACCTCGCGCAATGCGGCTACAAGGCGAGCCTGAACGTCAACTGGACGGGCGCGGGGCAGGAGCAGGCAAGACAGCTGGTCGAAGAGCTGCGGAGCCTCAACTCCAAGAAGCTGGTGTGCGGCACTCACCCCGATTTCCTCACGGACCGCCTTTTCAGACACATCTGCAAGCGCGCCGGCATTGCTCCCCAGAGGCGCTGGGCAGAGCTGGGCAGCAAGGGGATGAACCGCCTCTGCCAGACTCTCTGCTGCGACACTTACCCCGTCACGGGACGCTCGCGCTTCAAGGAAGAGTTCGTCACCTGCGGCGGCGTGAGCCTGTCGGAAATCAATCTCAACACCCTCGAATCCCGCAAGCACCCGGGGCTCTTCTTCTCAGGAGAAGTGCTTGATCTTGACGCTATTACAGGCGGATTCAATCTTCAGGCCGCCTGGTCAACAGGTTTTTCAGCAGCCGAGAATATTTGATTTTTGGGGATTATTCCTAAATTTGCGGAGTACTATTTCACTATAACCAAAGATGAAAAAGATTTTGAATGACCTTTGCGGGCAGTTCACAGTCCCGCAGGAGATTCAGGCAGCAGGTGTCTATCCTTACTACAGGCCAATCTCTTCAGGTCAGGACCCTGTGGTCCGTATGGCGGACGGAAGTTCCTCCCTTATGTTCGGTTCCAACTCCTATCTGGGTCTTTCCGACGACCCGCGTCTCAAGGAGGCTGCCATTGAAGCAATCAGAAAATACGGCACAAGCTGTTCTGGAAGCCGCTTCCTGAACGGTACTCTCGATATTCACGAAGAGCTTGAGGCTAAGCTCGCTAAGTTTGTGGGCAAGAGCCAGGCTGTAACCTTCAGCACCGGTTTCCAGGTTAACCTTGGCGTCGTGAGCGCTCTGAGCGTGAGGGGCAGCTTCATCTTCCTGGACGCCCTTGACCACGCCTGCATCATCGACGGCAGCCGCCTGGGCTTCGGCGAGGTGAGAAAGTTCCCTCACAATGATATGACTGTGCTCGAAAGGAAGCTCAAGCTCACTCCGCGCAAGGCTCCGAAGATGATAGTTGTGGACGGAGTCTATTCGATGGAGGGCGACATCTGTCCGCTGCCTGATCTCGTTCGCCTGGGCGAGAAGTACAATGCCCTGGTGATGGTGGACGATGCCCACGGCCTGGGAGTGATCGGCGAAAACGGCTCCGGCACCGCCAGCCACTTCGGCCTTACTGACCGCACCGACCTGATAATGGGCACCTTCTCCAAGAGTTTCGGCTCGCTGGGCGGCTTCATCGCCGGCGACGACGATATCATCAACTACCTCAAGCACCATTCCCGCTCGCTGATTTTCAGCGCCTCGATGACTCCTGCGGCAGTCGCCGCGGCTTCAAAGGCCATCGATATTATGATTGAGGAGCCTCAGAGGAGGGAGAACCTCTGGAAGGTCACCCGCCACGCCCAGCAGGCCTTCAAGGAGGCGGGCTTCGACACCGGCCACACCCAGAGCCCTATCATCCCGCTGTTTGTGCGCGACACGATGAAGGCTATGAAGATTGTGCGCCTTGCCTATGACCAGGGAGTGTTCATCACCCCTGTCATCGCCCCTGCAGTGCCTGAGAAGGACGTGCTTATCCGCTTCGCGCTGATGGCCACCCACACTATTGAGCAGGTGGACGAGGCTGTGGAGAAGCTCACGGGCATCTTTGCTTCAATGGACCTTTTGAACAAATAGGATATGGTCATCCTCATCACAGGAATAGGATCGGGCTTCGGCAAGCAGATGGCCCTGAGGCTGAGCGCCGACGGCCATAAGGTGTACGGCACTTTCAGGAGTGCTTCGGAGTTTATTCCTGGGGTGGAGTACATCCGCGCAGACGTGACCGACGATGAGGACTGCCGCAGGGCTGTCGAGACCGTCGTCATCAGGGAAGGACGCATCGATGTGTTCATCAACAATGCCGGTATGGGCATTGGCGGCCCGCTGGAGTTCAGCTCCCTTGATGACGCCCGCAGACAGATGGATGTCAACTGGATGGGTATGGTGCGCTGCCTGCACTTCGTCGTCCCGGTGATGAGGAAGCAGAGATGCGGCAAGATAATCTGCTTCAGCTCTATTGGCGGTCTTATCGGCCTTCCTTTCCAGGGGCTGTATTCGGCCTCGAAGTTTGCCATCGAAGGCTATTGCCAGGCCCTGCGCCTGGAGCTGATGGAGTTCGGAGTGAACGTGGTGGTAATCGAGCCGGGCGACTTCGCGACCAACTTCACCGCCAAGCGCAAGTCGGTGGCGGATCCTCTGGCATACCAGACCTATAAGTGTTATGAGGCCAGCCTGAAAAGTATCGAGAAGGATGAATCCACGGGCCTGAAGCCCGAGTATCTGGCGAAGAAGATTTCCAGGATAGTGAGCAAGAAGCGGCCGGCTTATTCTTATATCATAGCCACCCCGCTCCAGAAGCTTTCGGTGCTGCTCAAGAGCATCCTGCCGGCGCGCTGGTTCGCCCTGATTTTGCGAATATACTACAAACTCATATGATCAAACGCATAATCTTCGTCCTGTCTGCGATTTCCTTGAGCATAGGCGCACAGGCACAACGAAGCGAGACTCTTCTCCGCGACTGGGAATTCCACAAGGGAGAGGAGGCCGCATCGTGGCAAAAAGTTACCGTTCCGCACGACTGGGCCATCTACGGTCCTTTCGGTTATGACAATGACCTTCAGAATGTTGCCGTCACCCAGAACGGCGAAACCCAGGCCAGCCTCAAGACCGGGCGCACCGGAGGTCTTCCTTATGTGGGAGTAGGCTGGTACCGCACCAGCTTCCGCGTCCCGCAGGGCAAGAGTGCAACCCTGGTGTTTGACGGCGCTATGTCGGAGGCGCGGGTGTGGGTCAATGGCAGGCAGGCCATCTACTGGCCTTACGGCTATAATTCTTTTTATGTGGACATCACTTCCCTGCTCAAGCCGGAGGGGGACAATCTTCTGGAAGTGAGGCTTGAGAACAGGCCTAATTCTTCGCGCTGGTACCCGGGCGCCGGCCTGTACCGCAATGTCCACCTGCTTGTGACCGACCCCGTCCACGTCGATGTCTGGGGCGCGTATGTCACCACTCCGCACGTGGAGCGCGACTTCGCTTCCGTCAGGGTGCAGACCTCCATCGCGGGCAATACGGGCGATATCGTGGCCACAACGCGCATCTTTTCGCCGCAGGGCGAGGAGCTTACTTCCATCAGCACCAGCGTGCGTCACGAGAGCATCACCCAGGACCTGATAGTGGACAAGCCGGAGCTCTGGTCGCCGGAGTCTCCGTCGCTGTACACCGCCCGGACCACCCTGGTTTCCGCAGACGGCAGGGTGCTTGACGAGTATTCCACCCGCTTCGGCATACGCAGCGTTGAGTTTATCCCCCACAAGGGCTTCTTCCTCAACGGCGAAAAGCGTAAGTTCAAGGGTGTGTGCAACCACCACGACCTGGGCCCTCTGGGCGCGGCCGTGAATGTCTCCGCCCTGCGCCACCAGCTGCTCCTGCTCAAGGATATGGGCTGCGACGCCGTGCGCACTTCCCACAATATGCCGGCTCCCGAGCTGGTGAGCCTTTGCGACGAGATGGGCTTTATGATGATGATTGAGCCTTTCGACGAGTGGGATGTGGCAAAGTGCAAGAACGGCTACCACCGCTTCTTCGCCGACTGGGCCGAGAAGGATATGGTCAATATGCTGCGCCAGTACCGCTCGCACCCGTCGGTGGTGCTCTGGAGTATTGGCAATGAGGTTCCGACCCAGGGCTCGCCTGAGGGTTATAAGGTTGCCGCCTTCCTGCAGGAGATCTGCCACAGGGAGGATCCTTCGCGCAAGGTGACCTGCGGTATGGACCAGGTGAAGACGATACTCCACAACGGCTTCGGCGCCCTGATTGACGTGCCGGGTCTGAACTACCGCGACCACTATTATCTCGAGGCTTACGAGAAGCTTCCGCAGGGCTTCATCCTCGGTAGCGAGACGGCATCAACCTTCTCTTCAAGAGGAGTTTACAAGCTTCCAGCCCAGATGGATTTCAACAAGAAGTACCCTGACCACCAGACTTCGAGCTATGACCTCGGAGCAGCGAGCTGGTCGAATATTCCGGATCTGGATTTCGCCCTGGCGGATGATTATCCCTGGACCCTCGGACAGTTTGTGTGGACGGGCTTCGACTACCTCGGAGAGCCAACTCCTTACGATACCAATGACTGGCCGAACCACTCTTCGATGTTCGGCATCATCGACCTTGCGTCCATCCCTAAGGACCGCTTCTACCTCTACCGCAGCCAGTGGAACACCGAAGACCATACCCTCCATCTGCTTCCGCACTGGAACTGGAAGAAGGGCGACTCTCTGCCGGTTTTCGTCTATACCGACTATCCTCAGGCGGAGCTTTTCGTCAACGGCAGGAGTCTTGGCGTAAGGAGTTTCCAGGCCCCGGAGGAGAAGACTCTGGGAGGCCAGAAGGAGGCTGTATATCCTCGCTACAGGCTTGTCTGGGAGGATGTTGCGTTTGAGCCGGGCGAGCTTTGCGTGGTTGCCTATGACGCCGCCGGCAAGGAGGTCGCAAGGCAGTCGCGCCACACTGCGCTCAAGCCTCACCACCTCGAGTTCGAGACCATTGAGCCGGTCATCGACGCCGATCCCGATGCGCTGAGCTACATAACCGTCAAGGTCGTGGACCGCTACGGCAGGCTCTGCCCGCAGGCAAGCAATCTGCTTAAGTTCAGCGTCAGCGGCGAGGGCGTCTTCCGCGCCTGCGCCAACGGTGACCCGACCTGTCTGGAGCTTTTCCACCTGCCTCAGATGCACGCCTTCAGCGGTATGCTGACCGTCATCGTCCAGTCTAACGGAAAAGCCGGAGACATCAACCTTACGGTCGGTGGCTCCGGACTTAAAAGCGGCAGCTTTACGGTTCGCGCTGAATAAGCCTATTTGGCTATGTTTTCACGCATATCCGTGTCAGCCTGGATGTTCTTGATTTTGTAATAATCCATAACGCCGAGATTTCCCTTGCGGAAGGCGTCGGCGATGGCGAGAGGGACCTGCGCTTCAGCTTCGATTACGCTGGCGCGGGCCTCTTGCGCTTTTGCCTTCATCTCTTGCTCGAGGGCTACCGCCATTGCGCGGCGCTCTTCGGCGCGGGCCTGCGCGATGTTCTTATCGGCCTCGCTCTGGTCCATCTGGAGGACGGCGCCGATGTTCTTGCCGACGTCGATGTCCGCGATGTCGATGGAGAGGATTTCGTAGGCGGTGCCTGCGTCCAGACCCTTGTTGAGCACGAGCTTGGAGATGCTGTCAGGGTTTTCGAGCACCTGCTTGTGGCTCTCGGACGAGCCGATTGAGGATACGATGCCCTCGCCTACGCGGGCCAGGATGGTCTCCTCGCCGGCGCCGCCGACAAGCTGCTTGATGTTGGCGCGCACGGTCACCCTCGCCTTGGCGATGAGCTGGATGCCGTCTTTGGCGACTGCGGTCACAGGAGGGGTGTTGATCACTTTAGGGTTGACCGACATCTGCACTGCCTCGAGCACGTCGCGGCCTGCGAGGTCGATTGCGGATGCCATCTTGAAGTCGAGGTTGATATTGGCCTTGTTGGCCGAGATGAGGGCCATCACTACGTTAGGAACGTTGCCCTTTGCGAGGTAGTGGGCTTCGAGCTCGTTGGCCTTGAGGCTGAGGCCCGCCTTGGTGCCTGTGATCAGCGCCATCACGATGGTCTTGGGGTTCACGCCTCTCCACCTCATAAGGACGAGCTGGACCAGAGGGATGTGGACACCCGAGAGGATGGCCTGGAACCAGAGTGCTACAGGGAAGAACCAGAGCACGATTATGAGGGTGATGATAACCCCCGCTACCCAGAAGATTGTGTTCATATTATTCGTTTGTTATTGGTTTTACTATCGCTTTGCCGTCTTCGATGCTGATTACCTCGATAGGGGTGCCCGGGTCTATCATCTTGTTGTCGAAGGACTTGGCCTCGCAGTTGACGCTGCCGAAGCTGCCGGTGCCTATAGGGGCGAGCCTGGTGAGGGCGCTGCCGCGATCGCCGGGGTGCACGCTTTCAGCTACGACGTTGACTTTTGAATCAACCTCGGTCTTGAGTTCCAGACGCTTCCAGGTCTTGGCCCTCAGAAGGAGAACCAGGATGAGGACGACCAGTATGACGGTTCCGATGGTCACCCAGCGTCCGGCGACAGGACTCAGATATGCGAAGGAGTACCAGCAGGCGGCCGCAAAGGCGCCGAGGCTCAGGGCTCCGAAGATGCCTACGCCCGGAAGAAGGAAGGTTTCAATCAGCAAAAAGAGGATGCCGGCGAGAATTAATGTAGCTACAATCCACCACATAGTGCAAAAGTTGTTGATTTATATCTTCGCAAACATACAAAAAAAAGCCTTATGTTTCATTGTTTTGAGAAAAATACTAACTTTGCGAACTATTTTAGAAATATTGTCTAAAAATTATAATTATGCAAAGTAAAGGTGCTATCAGATTTGTAGCAATCTGCCTTGTGCTCGCCTGCATCTGGCAGCTCTCTTTCACTGTCGTTTCCTCTATCCAGAGCGGAAAGGCAGACAAGAGGGCAGAGAAGGCCGTCGAGCTTTACAAGCAGAGCGCTGCATTCGCAAACATCCCGGAAGCGGACCGCGCTTTCGTCCTGGATTCACTCAGGAAGGTTGAGGCCCGCCGCTACACGGACTCAATCTCATCCGAGAAGGTATTTTTCGGATACACATTCAAGAATGTTCAGAACAATGAGATCAACCTCGGTCTTGACCTTAAGGGTGGTATGAACGTTATGCTGCAGGTGCAGCTCGAGGACCTCGTAAGGGCTCTGTCAGGCAACAACCAGACCCCTGAGTTCCAGCGTGCCATCGCCCTTGCCAAGGAGCGCAGCGTGAACTCTCAGTCAGACTTCATAACCCTTTTCGGCGAGGCTTGGAAGGAAGTTACCGGAGGCCAGAGGCTCTCTCAGGTGTTCGGCACCTACGAGATGCGCGACCGCATCAAGCCTGAGTCAAGCGACGATGAGGTTCTTTCAGTGATCAAGGCTGAGGCCGAGAGCGCCGTTTCGAACTCTTTCAACGTGCTCCGCAACCGTATCGACCGCTTCGGTGTGACCCAGCCTTCTATCCAGAAGCTCGGCAACACCGGCCGCATCCTCGTCGAGCTGCCGGGCGTCAAGGAGCCTGAGCGTGTGCGCAAGCTCCTCCAGGGTACCGCATCCCTCGAGTTCTGGACCACCTTCGACAATCAGGAGATTTATCCTTACCTGATCGAGGCCAACAGGGTGCTCGCCCAGAGCGTCGCCATCGAGGAGGAAGAGACTCCTGCTGAGACCGCAGCTTCTGAGGAGAGCCTCGTAGAGCAGGAGATTAAGGCACAGGAAGCCGCTTCAGAGGAGGCTGAGCTAGAGAAATACAAGAAGGAAAACCCTCTCTTTGCAGTTCTCAGCCCATCCAACGCCAACGGCACCGCCTGCATCGGCTACGCTGCCGCTGCCGACACCGCCCTTGTCAACCAGCTCCTCAGGAAGAGCGAGGTTGCGTCCATCTTCCCTGCCGAGTTCCGCCCTATGTGGTCTGTGAAGCCTTCTACCTACTTCAACAGCGACAACATCTATGAGCTCGTCGCCATCAAGGCTTCTTCACGTGACGGCAAGGCACCTCTGGACGGCGGCGTGGTTACCGACGCCCGCGTTTCTTACGACAACAACACTAATGGTGAGCCTAGCGTTTCGATGACTATGAACGCCGAGGGCGCCAACACCTGGGCACGCCTCACCAAGGAGAACATCGGCAAGCAGATCGCCATCGTTCTCGACGGCACCGTTTACTCATATCCTACCGTTCAGTCGGAGATTACCGGCGGAAGCTCTTCAATCAGCGGCCACTTCGACGTAGAGGAGGCAACCGACCTTACCAACGTCCTGAAGTCAGGTAAGCTCCCTGCACCTGCCACCATCGTTCAGGAGCAGGTTGTAGGTCCTTCACTGGGTGCAGCTTCAATCCGCGCAGGTCTCATCTCATTCCTGATTGCATTCTGCCTCGTGCTCCTCTATATGATATTCTTCTACAAGGGAGCAGGTCTTGCAGCTGACGTAGCCCTTATCACCAACGTCATCCTCCTTTTCGGTATCCTCGCAGCCTTCGGAGCAGTGCTCACCCTGCCTGGTATCGCAGGTCTCGTCCTGACCCTGGGTATGGCCGTGGATGCCAACGTGATTATCTATGAGCGTATCAAGGAAGAACTCAAGGCCGGCAAGGGCCTCGGAAAGGCTGTTCACGACGGTTACAACAACGCTTATTCAGCCATCATCGACGGTCAGGTGACCACCTTGCTCACCGGTCTGGTTCTCTTCTTCTTCGGTTCAGGTCCTATCAAGGGCTTCGCAACCACCCTTATCATCGGTATCGTAACCTCGATGCTTACCGCCATCTTCGTTACCCGTCTGATTTTCGACGACCGCATCAGCAAGGGCAAGGGCATCAGCTTCGAGAACAACTGGACAAGCAACTTCCTGAAGAACACCCATATCGACTTCCTCGGCGCACGCAAGTGGTCTTACATCGTATCGGGTGCACTTATTCTCGTCGCTCTGGTTTCAATCTTCACCAAGGGCTTCACCTATGGTGTTGACTTCACCGGCGGCCGTACCTATGTGGTTCGCTTCGACAAGCCTGTCACCGCTGAGGAGGTTCGTACCGCTACCTTCAACGTGTTCAGCAACGCAGAAGAGGAGTCTTCTGTGGAGGTTAAGCAGTTCGGTGGCGAGAGCCAGATGAAGATTACCACCTCTTACAAGTACAAGGACGAGTCTTCAAGCGTTGACGCTGAGATTGAGTCTATGCTGTATGAGGCTCTCAAGGGCTTCTATGCTGAGGAGATAAGTCTCTCTGAGTTCACTTCAACCCTCGACAATCCTAACGGTATCATTTCTTCCGACAAGGTCGGCGCTTCTATCGCAAATGACATCAAGCGCAACGCTATCATCTCCATCCTGCTTGCACTGCTTGTCATCTTCGCTTACATCGCCGTTCGTTTCAAGGGTTGGAACTGGGGTCTCGGTGGCGTGGTTTCACTTGCCCACACTGCCCTCATCCTCATCGGATTCTTCTCTCTGTTCAGCGGAATCCTGCCGTTCAACCTTGACGTTGACCAGACCTTCATCGCTGCCATCCTGACCATCATCGGTTACGCTATCAACGATAACGTGGTTATCTTCGACCGTATCCGTGAGAATCTCCAGATGCACCCTAACGATGACTTCAAGTCAACTGTCAACAAGTCTCTCAACGCAACCCTCACACGTACTGTAAACACCTCAGTATCAACCCTCCTCCCTATGCTTGCAATCGCAATCTTCGGTGGTGAGTCGATCAGGGGTCTGTCAGTTGCCCTCTGCCTCGGTATCCTTATCGGTACCTACGCTTCGATTATGATCGGTACTCCGATTATGTTCGACGCCGAGATGGCAGCTCGCAAGAAGGCTGCAAAGAAGATCAAGAAGTAATAGCAAAAAACTTGATACGAAAAAGAGGGTAGTCTGAAGGCTATCCTCTTTTTCTTTTTTATATTTGCATCTATGTCGTTCGCCCATCTTCACGTTCATACCCAATATTCCATCCTGGATGGACTCTCGAATATCGCCAAGCTGTTCCAGCGTGCGCGTGAGCTGGGTATGCCGGCGGTCGCCATCACCGACCACGGCAATATGTACGGCGTGAAGGAGTTCTTCAAGTACGCCAATGACAAGAGCAACAAGGATGCCGAAGGCAATTTCATAGTCAAGCCGATAGTCGGCTGTGAGGTCTATGTGACCACTCACTATGACCACAAGCTCAAGGATAACGACCACAAGAAATACAATCACCTCATCCTCCTGGCCAAGAACTATGAGGGGTACAAAAACCTGATGAAGATAGTATCGACGGGCCATATCGAGGGTATGTATTACCGACCGAGAGTGAGTCACGAGGTGATTGAGCAGTATCACGAGAACATCATCTGCTGTTCGGCCTGTCTTGCAGGCGAGGTGCCTAAGGCTATCCGAAAAGGAGATCTGGAGGAGGCCCGTAAGGCTATTGAGTGGCACAAGAGGGTCTTCGGAGAGGATTATTATCTCGAGGTGATGCTCCATAAGACTCAGGTTCCGGGGCTTTCTCTGGAGGTTTACGAGCAGCAGCTGATTGTCAACGAGGGGATTTTCAAGCTTGCTGAGGAAACGGGGGTAAAGGTCGTCGCCACAAATGACGTCCACTTCATCAGGAAGGAGGATGGCAGCGTCCACGACAGGCTCATCTGCCTTACAACCAACTCTCTGGTCAATGATCCGAAAAGGCTCAGATACACCCAGCAGGAGTATCTCAAGAGCGAGGAGGAGATGCTTGAGCTCTTCCCTGACCACCCCGAGGCCATTGCCAACACCCTCGAGGTCGTCTCGAAGATTGAGTCTTTTCAGATTGACCGCCCGCACGTGCTCCCGAAGTATAATATCGACGAGGAGTTTATGGCCAATATCGGCGAGTATCTGGAGAAATATGCCGACATCATCGAGGAGGGCAAGTATTCGATACGCAAGAATAAGGCAGGGGAGGTGGTTGAAAAGACTTATCGTGGCGACGAGTTCTGCAACTCGGTTGCCTATCTGTGCCACCTGACTTATCAGGGTGCGGCCATCCGCTATGGCGACAAGCTCAACGAGGAGCAGGCCTCGCGTATCAAGTTCGAGCTGATGACTATCTGCAAGATGGGCTTCCCGGATTACTTCCTGATTGTTCAGGATTACATCCGCGCCTCGCGCAAGATGGGTTATCTGGTCGGGCCGGGAAGAGGTTCGGCGGCGGGTTCGGTTGTGGCTTATTGCCTCTGGATTACCAATCTGGACCCTATCAAGTACCAGCTCCTGTTTGAGCGTTTCCTCAATCCTGACCGTATCAGTATGCCTGATATCGACGTGGACTTTGAGAATATCAGCGCCGCGCACGAGTACGTGGAAAAGGTTTACGGAGCGGATCACG
>JAEDLO010000005.1 GCA_016295245.1 Bacteroidales bacterium
CTATGTCTGAGAGGGGTGGCCCTGCTTCCTGTCATTCACCTGCGCACCTAATGTGCCCCAGAAGCACTTATGACGGGGGTTGCCCGCGCAGGTGAGGGGATAATGGTTTCACCTGCGCACCCAAGATGGCTCAGAACCACTTCTGACAGGGGTCAGCCGCGCAGGTGAATGACAGGAAGGTCGTTGGGCGCGAGAATGGAAGGATTTGTGGGGTGAATGGTGGCGCCGGGCGGCGTTGGCTCCCGAAAAGGGAAGGGGCCCACGAAGTGGGAAGGACCGCCCGGAGACCACAGCCTCAGACACAGTGGCACCACGGCTCGGGAAAAGGACCGCCCTTTCCCGACGTTAGCCCCGCGGCCCGCCGGCAGTCCGCCGTAAGCAAAGACAAAATGCCCGGGCGAGCCGGGCATAAAGACAAGCAAATAGCTGATGAGAATTAGCAGAGGAAGAGTATCATCATCTGGGCGATGAGGACTCGGACAAACATCGTGAGGGGATAGACCGTGGCGTAGCCGACGGCAGCCTCATCCGTCTTCTTGTCAATCTCATTGGCGTAGGCGAGGGCCGGCGGGTTGGTGGAAGCGCCGGAGAGCACGCCGATCAGAGTCAGATAGTTCAGCTTCATTCCGAAACGGCCGACCAGACCGCAGATCAGCAGCGGCAGCATTGTGATGATGGCGCCGTAGCCAATCCACACGAAACCTCCCTTATTCACGATAGTATCGACAAAGCCCTCACCGGCCTCAAGGCCCACACAGGCCAGGAAGATGCTGATACCCAGCTCCCTGAGCATCAGGTTTGCGCTCGCGGTCGTATAAGTAATCACCTTCAGACTCGGGCCGAAATGTGAAATGAGGATGCTGACGATGAGCGGTCCACCGGCAAGACCAAGCTTTACAGGCTGCGGCATACCCGGGAAGGCGATAGGAATACTTCCGAGAAAGACTCCCAGGACGATGCCGAAAAAGATGGGAATAAGATTAGGCTCATCCAGCCTCTTGAGCGAATTGCCCAGAACCTTCTCGACATTGGCCACCGACTCCCTGCTGCCCACAACGGTCACGAGGTCACCGTACTGGAGCCTGAAATCAGCGCCCGCCCTCAGATCCAGTCCGGACCTGCGTATCCTGGTGATGGATGCCCCGAGCACCTCCTCGAACCTCAGGTCCCCCAGCCTCTTGCCGTTAAGGCTCTTCTTGCTGATGAGAATCCTTCGGGAGATGAACTTGGTGTCGGACGCCTCGGAATGCTGCTTCCTGATGGCAGCCTCGGCCTGCTGCTCTTCAGCCTTGTAGTCAATCTTTTCCTCCTGCGGAGCTGCGGAGACGACAGTCCCCTTCCTATAGCACATTGCCTTGATGAGGATGAAGGACAGGATCGCGCCGACTACACCCAGAGGGTAGGCTACAGCGTAGCCGAGGGCGATGTCGGAAGAGTTCTCCCCGAACATATCGGAAAAGGCCGCTTGCGCAGCACCCAGACCCGGAGTATTAGTTACCGCTCCGGACATTATGCCGGTCATAGTCGTAACCGGCGTGCCGCTGATATAATGGAGACTGATGGCTATTCCTGCTCCCAGAAGGCAGACCAGCACGGCCAGCAGGTTAAGCTTCACTCCACCGGACTTGAAGCTGGAGAAGAAACCCGGACCGACCTGAAGTCCGATGCTGTAAACAAACAGGATAAGGCCGAACTCCTTCATAAAATGAAGCAGGTTGCCGTCCAGGGTCATATCGAAGTGGCTGAACAGAATGCCCACGAAAAGCACCCAGGTCACGCCGAGCGAGATGCCCTTGAACTTGTATTTTCCAATGAACTTGCCAAGGGCGATGACGATGGCAAGAATGAGTATTGAATGTGCGACACCACCGCTCCAGGCCCCGGTGCCGTTAAAAAGTGAATTCCAAATTTCCATTGTCAAGTTATCTGATTATTCCGACATATCTACAATTGAGAGGGACTCGCGGAGAATCTTGATGAACACCTCGGCACTCCTCTTAAGGTAAGTCTTTTTCAGCACGTGGACACAGCCCTGCATCTGATTGTCAGGCACATCCAGAGGTATGGCCTTGAGAGTCTGCCTGTCCTTGATGGCCGCGTCCGAAAGTATGGTCAGCAGGTTGCTGCTTTCCACCACGTCAAGCAGGCTGTACACCGCATTGATTTCAAGCGAAACGACAAAGTCGCTGTTGTCAAAATTGATGTACTTGTCGATGAGGTTCCTGGCCTGCAGCCCCTTGGTCGGCATCGCCAGCCTGTGCCTGCGCAGTTCTTCGACGCTGAGACTTTCGCGGTCCGAAAGCGGATGGTCCTTTCTCATAATGACCGAAAGATGATCTTCAAACAGGATTCTGGACTCAATATCATCAAAAGGGACATTCGGTCTGAAAGCCATTACGAGGTCAACTTCACGGCGACGGAGTTTTTCCATCAGTTCCTCCATCGAGCGGCTGGTTACATTGAGATGTATTCCCGGATACTCATTGATGAACCTCTTGACGCTCTCCTTTAGAATCGGTCCGAAAGAGAAGGTCGAACCGATGTTAAGAGTACCGGTAAGCACTTCCTGCAGGTCCTTGATCTGGGATTTGCAGGTATCTGCGTCGATAACGGTCTGACGGGCAAGCGGCAACATCCGCTCCCCGTACTCTGTGAGCACCACGCTGTGGGAATCCCTGTGGAAAAGGGGGCATCCCAGCTCATCTTCAAGTGTGCGGACCTGCTGCGAGAGAGTACTCTGGGTGATGTACAGGCTCCTAGCCGCTTCGGAGAAGTTCAGAGTCTCAGCTGTCTTGATAAAATACTTCAACTGCCTTAGTTCCATACGCGTTAAATTTTGTGCAAAGATAGGGCAAGCCAGGACAGTCCGCAATAAATTGTATCATTTATTAACAATAGTGGCAATCGAATGAATCGATTGCCACCAAATAATGTCCAACCTATTTTGCAAATTTATTTAGTCGGCAAGATCCTTATAGAAGTCCAGAGCGTTCTTGAGCTCCTTTTCGTCAGTAACGTCAACCATTGGGATATTTCTTGAAGCCTTGTTTGACTTTGCACCTACGCTCTTCATATTGCGCTTGCTTGATACATACTCCACGAATTTGAGGATGAGTGCTGCTGCGATGCTTACTGCGATAACAAAAAGTGCTTTCATAATAATTGAATTTTTAATTGTTAATATTTTGTTGTTTTGTTTTCCGGTTTGTTGTTCCGAGTGCAAAGGTAGAGACGTTTTCATAGCTGCAATAGCCTTGGCTCGTGTATGTTTCGATAGTAGGGATAGGCCCTTGCGTTAAGGCGGAAGACCGGCTATCGGCAGAAGCGTTTACTGCTATTTTGTTAGGTAAATCCGCCAACTTTGCTTAATTTTGTATTTTGCGATGTTTTATCAAACCAGGCTATTGTTATTATGAAATATTCACTCGTAACCGGAGGTTCCAGAGGACTTGGAAGGGCTATCTGCATCAAGCTTGCTTCAATGGGTATCCCGGTGATTATCAATTACCAATCCAATCAGGCGGCGGCCGAAGAAGTAAGGGATATCATCCTCGCTTCAGGCGGTCAGGCCAGCCTTATGAAGTTTGACGTCTCGAAGCAGGAAGAAGTCACATCCGCCCTCAACTCCTGGGAGAAAGAACACCCGGATGACTACATCGCTTACCTGGTGAACAACGCCGGAATCAGGCGCGACAACGTAATGTTTATGATGCCGGACAATGACTGGCATTCGGTCATAGACATAACGGTGAACGGTTTTTTCTATGTAACCCGTGCACTTTTGCCGAAAATGATGAGCAGAAAGCACGGCGGAAGGATAGTAAATATGACTTCGCTGAGCGGACTCAAGGGAATGGCAGGCCAAACCAACTACAGCGCCGCCAAGGCAGCCATCATCGGAGCCACCAAGTCGCTCGCCCAGGAGGCCGCCGCCCGCAATGTCACTGTCAACGCGGTTGCGCCGGGCTTCATCGAAACCGATATGACCAGGGACCTGCCCCAGGACGAGCTCAAGCAGCTCGTGCCTATGAAGCGCTTCGGCAAGCCTGAAGAGGTAGCCGAGCTGGTAGGCTTCCTTTGCAGCGACAGTGCAAGTTACATCACAGGCGAGGTCATCAGCATCAACGGAGGCCTCTATTAAACCTTAATTATTATGAAAAGAGTTGTAATCACAGGTATGGGCATCTGGTCCTGCCTGGGAACTACCATAGAAGAAGTCAGGGATTCCCTGTTCAACGGCAAGTCGGGCATAGGCATCGAGGAAATCCGCAATGAATACGGCTACCAGTCGCCTCTGACCGGCATAGTAAAGCAGCCAGTCCTCAAGGGACTCATCGACCGCCACCTGCGCCGCGGCCTCTCCGAGGAAGCCGAGTATGCCTTTATGGCCAGCCTCGACGCCTTCAAGATGGCGGGCATCAGTCAGGACTACCTTGACGCCAACGAGTGCGGCTGCATCTTCGGCAACGACTCATCGGCCAAGCCGGTCATCGAGGCTCACAAGATAATGGACGAAAAGCACGACACCGAACTCCTCGGCCAGTCATACATCTTCCAGGCGATGAACTCGACGGTCACGATGAACCTGAGCACCATCTTCCGCCTCAAGGGCGTCAACTTCACCGTCAGTGCGGCCTGCGCGAGCGGCAGCCACTCCATCGGCCTTGCCTATATGCTCATCAAGCAGGGCCTGCAGGACCTCGTGCTCTGCGGCGGCGCCCAGGAGACCAACTACTACTCTATGGCCTCGTTCGACGCCATCGGCGCCTTCTCCAAGAATGTGGAGAACCCCCAGAAGGCCAGCCGCCCCTTCGACAAGAACCGCGACGGCCTCGTACCGAGCGGCGGCGGCGCTGCCCTGGTGCTTGAAGACTACGACCACGCCATAGCCCGCGGCGCCACCATCATCGCCGAGGTCACCGGCTACGGCTTCTCTTCCAACGGCACCTCCGTCATCAGCCAGCCAAGCGACGAAGGCTGCGTGAGAGCGATGCAGCGCGCGATGGACGATGCAGGCATCAAGCCTTGCGACGTGGACTACATCAACGCCCACGCCACCAGCACCCGCCAGGGCGATATGTTCGAGGCTATGGCCATCAGCAAGCTCTTCGCCGGCGAGCACGCCCTCGTCAGCAGCACCAAGGGTATGACAGGGCACGAATGCTGGATGGCCGGCGCAAGCGAAATCATCTACTCCATCATAATGATGCAGAACGGCTTTGTCGCCCCGAACATCAACCTCGAGGAGCCTGACGACTGCGCCAGGGACATCAATCTCGCCCGCCAGACCGTCAAGACCGAGGTCAACGTGGTACTGAGCAACTCCTTCGGCTTCGGAGGCACCAACAGCGCACTTGTAATCAAGAAACTATAATCAACGAACTATATGAACCGTACAGAAATTGAAGAAAAAGTAAAGGCATTCCTTATCGACGAACTTGAAATCGAAGAGGACAAAATCTTCCCTGAAGCAAAGCTCAAGGAGGATATGGGTATCGACAGCCTCGATTTCGTGGACATCGTCGTCATCGTAGAAAGGAACTTCGGCTTTAAGATCAAGGCTGAGGAAATGACAGGCGTTGACACCCTCGCCAAATTCTGCGACTACATCGAGTCAAAGGTCAACTGATGACGGAAGAGAAGAAATGGGCGGGGACTACCTCCGGGAGCAATCGGATGCACGGGTATCTGATCAGCGTCCTGCGTCATATCGACGTCCGGCTTCTCTATCTGTTTTCATACATTTTCGTAATCCCCGTCGCCCTCGTGCGCAATCCCAGCAGGAAGACCGCCTGGGACTTCTACCGCATTCACCTGGGCTACGGGCGTCTGAAGGCCGCGTGGTATGTATACCTCAACCACTGCAAGTTTTCGCAGGTGGTCATCGACAGGTTCGCTATGTACGCGGGTAAGAAATTCAAGGTCGAAGTGGAGGGGATGGACATCTTCTCCTCGCTTGCCTCAAGGGATGAGGGTTTTGTGATGATGAGCTCGCACATAGGAAACTACGAGATAGCGGGCTACAGTCTGGTTTCGGACACAAAGACCATCAACGCCGTGGTTTACGGCTACGAGAAGCAGTCCGTCACCGACAACAGAAACAATATGTTCCGCAAGACCAATATCCGGATGATAGGCATACGCGAGGATATGAGTCACCTTTTCGAAATCGACCGGGCGCTGGCCGCCGGAGACATAGTCAGCTTCCCCAGCGACCGCTATATGGGCGCCACCAAGACCATCACCTCCCCTTTCCTGGGGCAGGAGGCCAAGTTCCCGATGGGACCCTTCAGCGTAGCCACTATGCGCGGACTCGATGCCATAGCAGTAAATACTATGAAGGAGGGCTCACGGAGCTACCGGATTTACGTCACGCCGCTCGAGTACGACAAGTCGGCTTCTCGCAAGGAGCAGATACGCCAGCTTTCAGCCGCCTATATTGCCGAGCTGGAAAAGCGCGTGAGGCAGTATCCCGCCCAGTGGTACAACTTTTTTGATTTTTGGAGTTGAGACAATGGATGAGTTTATCCGCAGCATAGACGTGCATACAGTCCTGCCGCAGCAGGAACCCTTCGTGATGATAGGCTGTATGACCCATTTCGAGATGACCACTTCCACTACCGAGACCCTCATCCGCGAAGACAACATCTTCGTGGACAACGGCTGCTTCTCGGCAAGTGGAATGATGGAAAACATAGCCCAGACCTGCGCAGCACGCGTGGGCTACTACAACAAATACATCCTCCACAAGGATGTTCAGGTGGGCTTCATAGGGGCCGTGCGCAACTACAGCATCAAGGCTCTGGCCCGCGTGGGGCAGATCATCACCACCAAGGTGGACATAGTCGAGGAAGTCTTCGGGATGACCCTGGCCAACGCAGAGGTACGCTGTGGGGAGCAGCTGCTCGCAACGGCTGAGATCAAACTGTCGGTAAGAAACAGCCAATGATGGAACAGAAAAGGGAACTGTCTCTGGAAAAAGAACTTGAAATCCGCTTCAGCGAAGTGGATATGATGAACGTCGTCTGGCACGGGAACTATCCTCTCTATCTGGAGGATGCCCGCGAAGCCTTCGGCGCGGAATACGGCCTCTCCTACAAGAGATACATCGACGAGCTGATAATGGCTCCGATAGTTGATATGAGAATCAGCTACAAGCGCCCCCTGCGCTTCGGGATGAAGCCGACAATCCGCATCACCTACCGTCCTTCCGACGCAGCAAAGATCATCTTCGACTACGTCATCTATGACAAGCAGAGCGGAGAGCAGTACCTGAGCGCCAGCACCGTCCAGGTCTTTATGGATATGAACTACCAGCTTATGTGGTACGCTCCGGAGTTCTATCTGGAGTGGAAGAAGTTGATGGGAGTATGATAAGAGTCCTTTCGACAAACATAGTCTCGCCCCTTGGGACGGACACTGAGCAGAACTACCTGGCCGTCAAGGCCGGGAAGTCAGCCCTGCGTCCCATAAGCGGCTGGCAGGGCCTGCCCGAAAGCATCACCGCTTCGGTCTTCAGCCCCGAACAGAGCGAGGCTCTCAAAGTCGAAGGCTACACCAGATTCGAATCCCTTGCAATACGCTCCGTCGCCGACGCCCTCGCCAAGGCGGGCATTGAAGTCCGAGGCTCCAACACAGTCTTCATCCTGAGCACCACCAAGGCCGACGTCGAAGAGCTCTCGTCCGACCAGAATACTGACGGCGACTACCACAGCCCCGCCGCCTGCGCCGCAAGGATAGCCGCCCATTTCGGGATAAGCACCAGGCCCATAGTCTCCTGCAACGCCTGCATCAGCGGCGTCGCCGCGCAGATTCTGGCCGACAGGCTGCTTAGCTGCGGCTATTACGATTACGCCGTCGTATGCGGCGCCGACTGCACCAGCGCCTTCACGGCAGCGGGCTTCCTGTCGTTCAAGTCCCTCTCTCCCCTGCCTTGCAGGCCCTTCGACATCGAGCGCCTGGGCCTCAACCTCGGGGAGGCGGCAGCCACAATTGTCTTCGCCCGCGAGCAGCAAGACTCTCCAACGGAAGGCTGGAGGCTCGTGCGGGGCAGTATGGACAATGACGCCTATCATCTGAGCGCACCGATTCCAAGCGGGGAAGGAGCGCGAAAGGTCCTTGAACGCGCGCTGGGGGACTTCGACCGCAGCAGGCTCGCCTTCATCAGCGCCCACGGCACGGCGACTATGTTCAACGACCAGATGGAATCCGTCGCCATACGCGACGCGGGTCTTTCCCAGCTGCCGCTCTCAGCCCTGAAAGGCTGGTACGGCCACACTCTCGGGGCCTCCGGGGTGCTTGAAAGCATCATCGGGATGAAATCCGTCGAGGACGGGACAGTCCTGCCCGTACGCGGCTTCTGCGAAATCGGAGTCAGCGGCAAGGTCAACATCAGTTCCGAACTGCGAAGCACGAAGGCAAGGGCCTTCGTCAAGATGATTTCGGGCTTCGGAGGCTGCAATGCCTCGGCCCTGTACAGTCTGGAGCCTTGCGGGGACGAGGCCAAAGCAGGAGGGGCCGAGGCCGAAGCCGCAGGCTTCGAGCTGGACTGCAGCCACTCCGTCAGACTTACCGACTCCTCGCTGTGCATTGACGGAAAAGAATTTGAGGTAGAAGCCCGGGGCAAGGAATTGCTTACGGAAATCTACAGGAAACATATCGGGGACTACCCGAAATTCTACAAGATGGATCTCCTTGGAAGGCTGGTCTTTCTCGCATCAGAACTGCTCATCAAGCAGGAAGGCGAAACCCCGGAAGCTAGCGGAAGGGCTGTCGTGCTGTTCAACCACAGCTCGTCGATAGTCGCAGACCGCAGCCATCTTGCAACCATCGAAGACCGGGACAGGTTCTATCCCAGCCCCTCCGTCTTCCTCTACACCCTGCCGAACATAGTGACGGGGGAAATCGCGATAAGGCACGGCTACAAGGCCGAAACCTCGCTTTACATACTCGAAGACAGGGACCCCGGGCTGATGGCGCAGGTCATCCGCTCAAGCTTCGCAAAGTCACAGATCAGAGATATGGTCTGCGGATGGGCGGACTGCAGTGAAGCCGACTGCTTCGAGGCGGATTTGAAAATAATACACAAGAAACAATGAATAATATGGAAGAATTGATTGTTGGACTCAAAGAGCAGATTATCGACGCTCTCAACCTTGAAGAGATTACTCCCGAGGACATAGACAACGAGGCTCCCCTCTTCGGCGAGGGCCTGGGCCTTGACTCCATCGACGCCCTCGAGCTCATCGTGATTCTCGACAAGTTCTACGGCATCAAGCTGGCCAACCCTGCCGAGGGCAAGGCCATCTTCAAGAACATCAACACCATCGCAGACTACATCGCAAAGAACCGCACGAAATAATGGCCGCCAGAATCTCCGTTACAGGTATGGGCGTTATCTGCGCCATCGGCAACAACCTGCCATCAGTGCTCGACTCCCTCAGGAACGGGCGCTCCGGCATACGTCCGATGAAGTACCTGCAGTCGCGCCACAGCGAGTTGCCGGTTGGCGAAGTGCAGATGAGCAACGAGCAGATGAAGCAACTGCTCGGCATCAGCGATCCCGCCCCTGTGAGCAGAACCTCACTGATGGGTGCCATCGCCATACGCGAAGCCCTCGCCCAGGCCGCTGTCGGCAGCCTGTCGGGCAAGAGGGTCGCGCTGATTTCCGGCACTACCGTGGGCGGGATGGACGTCACCGAACTGTACTTCGAGCAGATGAAGAGCGACGATTCGCTACTTTACCTGCCCCAGAGCAACGATTGCGGCAAGAGCACGGACGAGATGGCCCGGATGGCCGGCCTCGAAGGGGCCCGGACCTGCACCATCTCGACTGCCTGCTCCTCGGCGCTCAACTCCATCATCCTGGGCGCAGAGATGCTCGCGCGGGACGAGGTTGACATCGTCATTGCCGGCGGCTCGGAAGCCCTCAGCCGCTTCCACCTCAACGGCTTCAACACTCTGATGATCCTGGACCACGAGCCTTGCAGGCCGTTTGACGCCACACGCGCGGGGCTCAACCTCGGCGAGGGCGCAGGCTTCCTTGTACTTGAAAAAGATGCCGGCGAAAGGTCGCTTGCCTATGTGGCCGGCTACGGCAACCGTTGCGACGCCTTCCACCAGACGGCCTCCTCCGAAAACGGCGAGGGTGCCTTCCTGGCGATGAGCGACGCGCTGGCGATGGCCGCTCTGCAGCCCGAAGATATCCAATACGTCAACGCCCACGGCACCGGCACTCCCAACAACGACCCTTCGGAGAGTCAGGCCCTCAAGAGGCTGTTCGGCGAAAAGCTGCCCGAAATCTCCAGCACAAAGGGTTTCACGGGCCACACCACCTCCGCATCCGGCTCAATCGAGGCGATTTTCTGCATCCTTGCGATGCGAGACGGCTTCATCCCAGCCAACCTGGGCTTCAGCACAGCTGACCCGGGCTGCATCCTGCCTTCGAAAGGGCGCGGGGAGGCCTGCCTGGAGAACGTCATATGCAACGCCTTCGGCTTCGGCGGCAACGACTCCTCGCTCATCCTCAGCAGCAGGGAACCGCGCGAGCGCGAGACCGGCGCGCAGTACGAAGTGGAAACCGCAGCCGACCTGTGCATCAGCGACCCCGAGGCCCTCAAGGATCTCAAGGAGTTCAATATCAGCCCTATGGAGTCACGCCGTATGGGCAAGCTGATGAAGGCTTCGCAGCTCTCCGCCCTCAAGGCACTCCAGGCTGCGGGCGTGGACTGTCCTGACGCCATCATCACCGCTACCGCACACGGAATGCTCGAAACCAGCCTGCAGTTCCTCGAAGAAATCGAGGCCAACGGCGAAGAGCATCTCAAGCCTACCCTCTTTATGCAGAGCACCCACAACACCCTCAGCTCCGCCATCGCCATCCGCAAGCGCTGCCACGGCTACAACATCACCTACTCCCACGGCGAACGCTCGATGGAATGGGCGATGCTCGACGCCTCAAGGCTCATCGCGACAGGCAAGGCACAAAGCGTGCTTGTAGGCCATTACGACGAGTCCACCCCTCTCTTCGATATGTTCGCAAGCAGGGCGGGAAAAGCGGCGCCGAAGCCTCTGTATGCCCGTTCAGTCGTATTGAAACGCAAATAGGATATGAAACTCTTTCTTTTGGCCATATTGCAAAGCAGCCTTTTGGCCGGTGGTCAGGTGCTGCTCAAGTTCGCCCTCGGGCGGATGCTGCCCTTTGCCTGGAGCCTGGATTTCTGGAAGTCCGTGTTCGTCAACTGGCAGTTCGCCTGCTGCGGCCTCTGCTACGGGGCCGGAAGTCTGCTGTGGTTCTATATAGTCAAAAATTTCCCTTTCAGTATGGCCTATCCCCTTGTTTCCCTTAGCTATGTGCTGGGGATGATAGCGGCCATCGTCTTCTTCCACGAGACGGTTGACGCGATGAAATGGATAGGCGTGGGACTGATAGTACTGGGATGCTTTTTTATTGCAAGATGAAAAGAACAGCCATCATATTCACGGCCCTTTGCCTGCTGCTTGCCCTGCCCCGGAACTCTGCGGCTCAGGAGGTCTCATCCCAAGCCGAAATCATCGCAGCCCTGAGCGAAGCGGGAGCTGCGGTACGCAGCCTCGAATGCGATTTCGTGCAGCTCAGGGAAAGCAGCCTGATTGAAGGAGAGGTCCGCTCAAGCGGCAAGATGTACTTCAGCGAGCCCTCGAAACTCCGCTGGGAGTACCTGGAGCCTGAGCCGGGCGCCTTCGTGCTCAACGCCGACAAAGCCTTGACCATCAACGCCAAAGGCCGCAGCGAGCTCAACGCCAACACCAACAGGATGGTCAAAGGCCTGTCCTCGATGATATTGGGCAGCATCTCCGGAAGCAGTCTGAGCGACCAGCGCAACTTCAAGGTCAGCGTCGAGGAAAAGGACGGTGAGTGGGTAGCCACCCTCATCCCGCAGCGAAAGGACCTCAGACAGATGTGGTCTTCGATAGTAATCCGTTTCGACAAGAACTCAAAATGCGCCCGCGGCATAGTCCTGAACGAACCCGGCGGGGACCGCACCGTCATAGAGTTCTCCAAGGTGAAACTCAACGGGGCCATCGCCGAAGAACTCTTCAGCACACAACCCTAATACCCAAGACTTATGAAACTGCACGACAGTCTTTACAGCATAGTATCCGAAAGCGCTGGCGATTCCTGCCACAGCTATCTTATCCGGCTCAACGCCGACCACTTCATCTACCGGGCCCATTTCCCGGGAGAGCCGATTACCCCCGGCGTCTGCATAATGCAGACAGCCCTCGAACTCACATCCCTTGCCTGCGGCCTTGAGCTGGAGCTCTCCAACGTCAAGAACATCAAGTTCCTCAAGGTCATCTCCCCCAATGAGGTCAAGCTCATCACCTACAGCCTCAGCAAGCTCCTCGTGGAGGAGGACGAAGTGAAAGTCCAGGTGAGCGTGGGAGTGGAGGAAGAAATCTACGCCAAACTCTCATTGGTATGCAAGAGGAAAGCCTGAAATCCCGTCTGAAATCGCGCGGCATCTGCGTCATCATCCCCACATACAACAATGCGGGGACTATTGTCGATGTGGTCCGAAGGAGCCTGGAGCAGTGCGATGACGTCATAGTCGTATGCGACGGCTGCACCGACGGCAGCCTGCAGCTTCTCGAGGCGATGTCGCCGAAGGCGGAAATAGTAAGGCTGGAGAAGAACAGGGGCAAGGGCATCGCCTTGAGGGAAGGCTTCCGCCACGCCCGGCAAAGGGGCTTTGCCTACGCCATCACCCTCGACGGCGACGGCCAGCACTTCCCTGAGGACATCGCTTCGCTGCTCGAGGCCAACATAGAGCATCCCGGCGCCATCATCGTAGGCTCGCGCAAGGGTCTCGAGACTGTCACCCGCAGCAAGGGCAGCAGCTTCGCCAACAAGTTCAGCAACTTCTGGTTCGCCCTCCAGACCGGACAGTATCTGCCTGATACCCAGACAGGTTACAGGCTCTACCCGCTCAAGAGGCTCCGCGCTCTGGGCCTTCTGACCTCCCGCTATGAAGCGGAGCTGGAGCTGCTCGTCTTCGCCTCCTGGACGGGCGTGAAGCTTGTCAGCTGCCCCGTGAATGTCTTCTACCCCGCCCCGGAAGAGAGAGTATCCCACTTCCGCCCCGGCAGGGACTTCCTGCGCATCACGGCTCTCAACGCCGTACTCTGCCTGCTGGCGGTAGTATATGGCTACCCGCGCAAGCTGCTTCGCGGCCTGACGGCCTTCCTTCGCACAGCCTACTCCCTTTTCTTCTTCGTCTTCAACACCCTTTTCCTGATGACGCCCCTGGTGCACCTCTACCTTGCCTTCGGCGAGATCACGGAAAAGAAGAAATATAACCTCCACCGCCTTATCAACTTTATGGCGAGGTTCCTGCTCTTCAAGCACAGGATACCGGGCACCACCTACAGTGAGTCCAACCCGAACGGCGAGGATTTCAGCAAGCCGTCGGTCATCATCTGCAACCACCAGTCCCACATTGACCTCGTACCGCTGCTGGCCAGGGCGCCGAAGGTCATCGTGCTCACCGCCGACTGGGTGTGGAACAACCCGCTCTACCGCTTCACCATACGCTGCGCCGAATACCTGCCGGCCAGCGCGGGAATGGATGCGATAATGCCCCAGCTGCGTTCGCTGGTCAGCAGGGGCTACAGCATAGCCATCTACCCCGAGGGCACAAGGAGCCTGAAGGAGGGCAGGATTGGCCGCTTCCACCAGGGAGCCTTCCACGTTGCGCAGCAGCTGGGGGTTGACATCGTGCCTATGATAGTGTACGGCACGGGCAGGGTCCTTCCGAAGCACGGCAGGATAATGAACCGCTGGCCGATTCACGTCGAAATCGACAACAGAATCAGCCCGCAGGAGCTGCTCTCATACGGACAGACCACCCTTGAGCAGGCCAAGGCTATGAGGCAATATTTCATACGCAGGCACAGAGAAATTTCAGACTCAATGGAACAGAATGTCTAAGGTAATCGTCATAGGATCGGGTCTGGGCGGCCTGAGCTGCGGCTACATCCTCCAGAAGAACGGCTTCGAGGTAAGCGTGCTGGAGCAGGGGCTGCAGGCCGGAGGCTGCTTGCAGTGCTTCACCCGCAAGGGTGTGCGCTTCGAGACGGGTATGCACTTTATCGGCTCCGCCCTCCCGGGCCAGACAATGGACACGATGATGCGCTACCTCGGTATGGAGGACAGGGTAAAGCTCAGCCCTATGGATCCGAAGGCTTACAACATAGTCTCGCTCGACTCGCAGGAATTCCGCTTCCCCGTGGGTCGCGAAGCCTTCATCGAGCAGATGGGAGAGTACTTCCCGTCCCAGAAAGACGCCCTCAGGCGCTATGTGGACATAGTTGACAAGATTGCCGCCGCCTCGGCCCTCAGTTCCCTCTGTTCGCAGGACAGGGATATGGCGGCCAACACCCAGTACCAGCTGCTTCCGATCAACGGCGTGCTGGACTCTCTGTTTTCGGACCCGCTGCTGCGCAATGTTTTGGCCGGAGACCTGCCACTGTACAGCGGAGAAAAAGACAAGACGCCTTTCACCCAGCAGGCCTTCATCTTCGACTTCTACAACCAGAGCTCCTTCAGGCTCGAAGGCGGCAGCGACTCCATAGCCAAGTCCCTGGTCAGCGGCATAAGGGAGATGGGCGGCGAGGTGCTGACAGGCAAGAAGGTCGTCAAAATCCTCTGCGATGAGCAGAAGGCCACAGCCGTCCAGACAGAAGACGAGAGTCTCTACAAGGCCGACTGGATCATCAGCACCATCCACCCTTCACGCCTGATGGAGCTGCTTCAGGACACAAAGCTCATCAGACCCGCCTTCCGCAACAGGATCAACAGCATACCCCAGACCTCGGGAGTCTTCGCAGTTTACCTCAAGTTCAAGGATGGGAGGATGCCCTACCTCAACTCCAACTACTTCGGCTACAAGGGCTCAAGTCCTTGGGACTGCGAGCATTACAGCCTCGGGGAGTGGCCTAAGGGCTTCCTGTATATGCATATGTGCCACGAAAGGCAGCCGCTTTGGGCAAAGAGCGCCGTGGTGCTCTCGTATATGAATATGGCGGAGGTCGAGGCCTGGAAGGGCACACGCATCGGCCACAGGGGCGAGGATTACGAGCGCTTCAAGCGCGAACGCGCGGAGATACTGCTCGCCGAGCTGGAAAGGCAGCGTCCGGGCACGCTTGAGTGCGTGGAGGACTGGTGGACCAGCACGCCGTTGACCTACCTGGACTACACCGGCACGGAGAAAGGCTCGATGTACGGAGTCGCCAAGGACATCAACGCCGGCGCCGCCGGACGCGTCCCTTACAGGACAAAGATTCCGAACCTGCTGCTTGCGGGACAGAACGTCAACTCCCACGGAATGCTGGGAGTGATAGTGGGCACCGTGGTGACCTGCGCCGAACTGGTGCCTGCCGCCACACTTTACAGTCAAATCAAAAAATGCAGATAGAGATGGACAAGAGCGCAGTCATTATAGGAGGCGGACTCGGAGGGCTTTTCACCGCAGCCATCCTTGTCAAGGAAGGCCTGAAAGTCAGCGTGATAGAAAAGAACCCGACCTGCGGAGGAGGACTCCAGAGCTTCACGCGAATGGGCGAAATCTTCGACACGGGAATGCACGTCGTGGGCGGGATGCGCGAAGGCGGCAACATCTACAGGCTCTGCCACTATCTGGGCATCGCCGACAAGGTTCACCTGCGCCACGTGGACGAGTTCCCTTCGGACGTAATCTATATCGCTGACGAGAAGAAGCGGTACTACACCGCCCGCGGCAAAGAAGCCTTTGTGGACAGCTTCGCCAAAGACTTCCCCGACCAGAGGGAAAACCTCAAAGCCTATGTCGATGCCCTCTACGCGATGGTGGATGAGCTGGATATGTTCTACCTCCGCCCTGCCAAGAGCTGGATCACGATGCACAGCGATAACTTTCTTATCAGCGTCAACGACTTCATTGACAAATACATAAGCGACCCGAAGCTCGCCCTGGTCCTGGCGTATATGAACCCTTTGTACGGAGGTGTGAAGGACAAGACCCCGGCCTACATCCACGCTCTTGTCAACGTGCTGTACATCAACGGAGCAAGCCGCTTCGAGGGAGGCAGCCAAGCCTTTGCCAACACCCTGAAGGAGTACATAGAGGATAAAGGGGGCGAGGTCATACTCAATGACGGGGTCAGCCTGATTGCCACTGAGGACAAGCTCATCAGCTATGTCCAGACCCGCTCGGGCCGCCGCCTGAGTGCCGACTACTACATCAGCGCCATCCACCCTTGCAGCCTCCTGAAGCTCTTTGACGACCCTGGCGTCCTGCCTAAAGCCTACCGCAGCCGCCTGGATTCCCTTCCGAACACCGGATCCGCCTTCACCCTCAACATCAAACTCAAGAGGGGCAGCTTCAAATACATCAACCACTCCTGCTATTACATTTACAGCACTTCGAGCATCTGGCACTTCTACTCTCCGGAAATCGAATGGCCGCAGGGCTTCCTCTATATGACCCCGCCGGACAGAAACCAGGGCGAATATGCAAGCAAGATTATCATCACCGCTCCTATGAGCTGGGATAAGGTCAGGCGCTGGGAAGACAGCAGCCTCGGCCACAGGAGCGCCGAATATGAGGCCTGGAAGAAAGAATGCGCCGAGAAGCTGCTGGACAAAATGGAAGAAATCTATCCCGGCTTCCGGGAAAACTGCGTTGAAGGCATCAACACGGCCTCGCCCCTTACAATTCGCGACTGGTACGGGACCAAGGAGGGGTCAATGTGCGGATTCTCAAAGGACTGCAACAACATCACCCTATCCCAGGTGCCAATAGTGACCAAGGTAAAAAACCTGCTGCTCACCGGCCAGAACTGCAATGTCCACGGCTTCTGCGGAGTACCGCTGACTGCCATCAACACCTGTGAGGCCATCCTGGGCCTCAACTATGTGATCAACGCCATAACCGAAAGCGAAAAGAATGGACAATAAGTTTGACGACATAAGACCTTACTACGATTCAGAAATCCCCGAGGCGATGCAACGCATAGCCGAAGACCCCCTTTTCCCCATCCTCTCCTCCTATGTATTCCCGGAAAAGACAAGCTCAGAGGTGGCGGAAATGGTCAGGAAAATCAAGACCATAAGGGAGTTCCAGCTGGAGATAATGAACCCCGCCAACAAGGCCATCTGCCGCAACTCCATAAGCAAGCTGAGCTACAGCGGCTTCGAAAACATCGATCCCGGCAAGGCCTACATCTACCTGTCGAACCACAGGGACATCATGCTGGATGCCGCCCTGCTCCAGACCATCCTCATCGACAATGGCCTGGAGACCACGGAGATAACCTTCGGAGCCAACCTTATGCAAGGCCAGCTGGTCATCGACGTGGGCAAGTCCAACAAGATGTTCAAGGTGGAGAGACCGGGAGGCAATATGAGGGATTTCTTCAGGGCTTCGGTCCACCTTTCGGACTATATGAGGACCTGCATCACGCAAAGAAAGGAGTCGATGTGGATAGCCCAGCGCAACGGCCGCACCAAGGACGGCGTGGACCGCACCGACCAGGGCATCATCAATATGTTCAGGATGAGCGCCCCGAAGGATATGTCCAAGACCGGGTCTGTAGCCGAACTGCACCTGCTGCCCGTAGCCATATCCTACGAATGGGAGCCTTGTGACATCGCCAAGGTTCTGGAGCTTTACACCCGCAGTCTGGGGCCATACACCAAGAAACCGGGCGAAGACCTGACCAGCATCATCACCGGCATCACAGCTTACAAGGGCAGGGTTCACATCCACTTCTGCCCCGAAATCACTGCCGATGATCTCGAACCTTACGAGTCTCTCTCTTCAGCCGAGTTCAACCGCCAGACGGCCGCCCTCGCGGACAGCCGCATCTGCCCTGAATACCGCCTGTGGCCGAACAACTACATAGCCCACGACCTGCTTCACGGCAGCCGCGCCCACTCTGAGTTCTATACGCCGGAAGAAGAGGCGGCCCTGCTCAAGCATATGGACAAGCTCGAAGAATACGGCGATGTCTGCGACCTTGACAGCCTCAGGAGCATAATGTTGGGCATCTACGCCGGTCCTGTGGACAGCAAGGAACTTTTCAGCAAGGACAAACAATGAAATTTGCAAGCAGAATATACGATTTCTTCTCGGGCCACAAGACCCTGATGGGCCTTCTGATGGTGGCTATGACAGCCATACTCGTCTGCCTGGTCCTGAGGCTCAGGTTCAGCGAGAACATCAGCGACTTCCTGCCTCTGGACAAGCAGGAGCAGGAGGCTATGGACGTGTACCAGAACATCTCCGGAGCCGGCCGCCTCTACATCCTGTTCAACAACCCCGGCGACGCCGACCTGACAGTCAGCGCCATCCAGTTCTTCGAGGACAAGGTCTATGAGAGGGACAGTCTCGGCTGGTGCTCCGACCTGACGATGCAGATTGATATGTCGCAGATTACGGAGGTTTCAGATTTCGTATATGCCAATATGCCGTATTTCCTTGACACTGAGGACTATGCAAGAATGGACAGCCTTCTTGCCCAAGCTTCATACCTAAAGGAAAGGCTTCAGGCCGACAGGCAGCTGCTGATGTTCCCGACAGGCCCTATGGTGTCGAAGACCATAGCCTGCGACCCCCTCGGCCTCTTCGCGCCCGTGATGCAGGAGCTCCAGAAATCCAACCCCGGCGTGGGCTTCGAGCTGTACGACTCCTACATCTTCACCCCCGATATGAGCCGCGCGGTCGGGATGATGACCTCACCCTTCGGCAGCAGCGAAACTGCCGGCAACAGCCGCCTGCTGGCCCTTCTGGGCGGAGTCATCTCCGAGATGGAAGATGCCTTCCCCGGAGTGACGGCCGAGTTGGTCGGCGGCCCCGAGATCGCCGTCGGCAACTCCTCCCGCATCAAGAAAGACAGCATCCTTGCCATCAGCCTTTCGGTGCTGCTCATCATCCTGCTGGTAAGCTTCTCCATCGGCTCGCTGCGCAATGTCCTGCTCATCTTCCTGTCGATAGGCTGGGGCTGGCTCTTCGCAATGGCGGGCATCTCGATTTTCAGCGGCAGTGTCTCCATCATTGTGATAGGCATCTCCAGCGTCATACTCGGCATAGCGGTCAACTACCCGCTCCACCTCATCGTCCACTGTTCGCACAACCCCGACATCAAGCAGACGCTCAGGGAGATAGCAGGCCCGCTGGTCATCGGCAACATCACCACCGTAGGCGCCTTCCTGTCGCTGGTTCCCCTGAAGGCGGCAGCCCTGCGCGACCTTGGAATCTTCGCCTCCCTGCTGCTCGTCGGCACCATCATCTTCGTGCTCAGCTGCCTGCCGCAGCTGGTGGAAATCAAGAAGCACAAGCCCAAGGGCAGCAAGCTGCTTGACCGCATCGCCGCGCTCGAACCCGACAAGTCCCGCGCGGTCATAGCGACAATGACCCTGCTGACCCTCGTACTCGCCTATTTCTGCCCCAAGACGGAGTTCGACTCCAATATGGCCAACATCAACTATATGACGGAGCGCCAAAGGGCGGATATGGAATACTTCCAGGGTCTGCTCAGCCGCAGCGGTGACCCGCGCCTGCGCAGTGTCTACGTTCTCAGCACAGGGGCGGACTTCGACGAGGCACTGAGCGAAAACAGGCGCATCCGGCCGCTGGTGGACAGCCTCTGCGCGGTCGGGAAGGTCAAGTCTGCCACTGGCGTGAGCCCTTTCCTCGCCCCGAAGGCGGAGCAAGAGCGCAGGCTGGGCCTCTGGAGGGACTTCGTATCGCGCCACTCTGACATCCTCGGCAAGGAGCTTGAACGCAGCGCGAAAGAATGCGGCTTCAGCTCCCGCGCATTCGCGCCTTTCCGCGCCCTTGTGGACGGGGCGGAGAGCTTCGAGCCTAAGGATATGGACTACTTCAGCACCCTGACAAGCCTGATCCTCAGCGGCAACGTCACAGTCCTTGACAACGGAAGGCCATATGTCATAGATGTTCTCAACGTGGACCGGGACGATTTGGAAAGCGTCAAGGAGTGCTTCGGCTCCTGCTTCGACGTGCAGAGTATGAACAGCGCGATGGCCAACAAGCTCAGTGACAACTTCAACTACATCGGCTGGGCCTGCTCGCTGATAGTCTTCTTCTTCCTCTGGTTCAGCTTCGGCAGCTTCGAACTCGCCCTGATTTCCTTCCTGCCTATGGCCCTGAGCTGGCTCTGGATTATGGGCATCATGGCCCTTCTGGGCATCAAGTTCAACATCGTAAACATCATCCTGGCGACCTTCATCTTCGGTCAGGGCGACGACTACACCATCTTTATGACCGAGGGTTGCCAGATGGAATACGCCCGCCGCAAGAGCATCCTCGCCTCTTACAAAAACAGCATACTCCAGTCCGCCCTGATAATGTTCGTGGGCATAGGCACGCTGATTGTCGCCAAGCACCCTGCGATGCGCTCACTGGCAGAAGTGACCATCACCGGAATGCTCTGCGTCGTGCTGATGTCCTTCGTCATCCCGCCGCTGCTCTTCCGCTTCCTGACAACCAGCAAGGGCAGGACCCGCAGGTACCCGCTGACTCTCCGGAGCCTTATCTTCGGCGAGCCCAAGGACGCTGCCTCACAGGTGCTCGGGCGCTATATCTACAAGGGCAAGGAGCTTAGCCGCGCCGTCAGGAAGAGCCTGCGCAGCGTAGAGGGCGAATGTGCCGGACTACCGGCTGAAGGCCCGTTGCGCCTCAAGGACGAATCCTACGGAGAAAAGGCCCTGTACATAGCTCTCACCCACCCTCGGCTCCAGGTCACAGCCGAGATCGAGGACGAAGAAAAGAGAACAATAGCCAGAATAGCGGCAGAAGATTTCGTGGAGAATCTTAACTTTGTGGACCCAACAACAACTGCAGAATGAAACAGCATATACTCGACATCCTCTCCGATGCGCTCCCGGCAGTGAACTTCGCATCGGACTTCCTCTTCAGCGAACTGGATTCGCTGGGGATAGCAACCATCCTCGCCATCCTGATGGACGAATACAAAATCAGCCTCGACGCCTTCGACGTGACCCCGAAGAATTTCAAGAATCTCGACTCTCTCGTCGCTATGGTCCGGGCAAAACTCAACGAAAAGGCTTAGGCATATGACACAGGAAGAATGCATACGCCTTCACGCGCAGAACACCCCCGACAAGGCAGCCGTCGTCTGCGCGCAAGACACCCTCACTTACGGTCAGCTCTGGACGAAGATTGAAGAGCGCAGTGCCCGACTCGCCGCCGGCGGACTCAAGCCCGGCCGGCCTTATGTCTTCATCAACAACCAGGATGCCGACTTCATCGTCACCTATTGCGCCGTCCACCATCTCGGAGCGATTGCAGTGCCGCTTGAAAAGCAGTGTCCGCAAGCGAGGTTCGATGCCGTCAGGAACGAAGTCGAAGCCTGCACTTTCGCCGAAGACATCTGCGACATCCTCTATACCACCGGCACCACGGGCAAATCCAAGGGCGTGATGCTCTCACGAACCTGCCTGGAGGCCTGCGCCGACAACTTCATCTGCGACCTTAAGTTCAGCCCCGAGCTGCTCTTCATCATCAGCGGTCCGCTCAACCACATCGCCTCCCTGTTCAAGATGCACCCTGTCCTGACCATAGGCGGCACGGTCTGCGTGCTGGACGGCCTTAAGGATATGAACGCCTTCTTCGAGGTGTTCGAGCTTCCGTTCACCAAGTTCGCGACCTTTATGGTGCCTGCGAGCCTGCGCCTGCTGATGCAGTTCTCCTACGAGAGGCTCTGCTCCCTTGCGGACAAGATTGACTTCATCGAGACCGGCGCGGCCCCTATTTCCCACGCCGATATGAAGATGCTCGCCGAAGCCCTGCCCCACTCCCGCCTGTACAACACCCTTGGCGGCACGGAGATAGGCTGCGTGGCGACATATGACTTCAACGACGGCAAGTATATGGAAGGCTGCATAGGCCGCCCTATGAAGAACGCCAGCGTGGAAATCGACCCTGACGGCAACATCATCGTTTCCGGCCGCACGATAATGAGCGGCTATGTCAACGACCCGGAGGCGACCGCCGCCACCCTCAGGGACGGCCGCATCTACGGCTCCGACCTGGGCTACCTGGATGAGGACGGTCTTATCCACCTGCGCGGACGCAGGGACGATGTGATCAATGTCGGGGGCTTCAAGGTGGACCCTGTGGAGGTGGAGAACGCGGCGCTCAGTCACCCTGACGTCAAGGATTGCATCTGCATCGCGGCCACGCACCCGGTCATCGGCCCCGTCCTCAAGCTGCTCGTCGTCCTCGCGGACGGGGCCGCGATGGACAAGAGGTCCATCGCAGTCCACATCAAGGCCCGCCTGGAATCCCACAAAGTCCCGACTTATTACGAAGCCGTCGAAGCCATTCAACGCACCTTCAACGGCAAACTTGACAGAAAATTTTACAGAAAATAGAGTGTAATGCGTGAGTTCGTCCGTGCTGTCCTTATCCTGGCGATATCTGTCCTGCCCCTACAGGCCAGGGCCGAAAAGGCCGTGAGTCTGAGCGCGACCGAAAAGGTCAGGCTCTGGGAAGGCACGAGCGTCCATAGCAAAGACGTCACCCTCGAAACCTTTCTTCCCGAGCAGGGCAAAAGTGGGGTGGGAGTGATTATCTGCCCCGGAGGCAGCTACTGCTGGCACGATTACGAAACTGAAGGGAGGCGGGTAGCCAAGTGGCTCAACGACAACGGCATAGCCGCCTTCCTGCTGAAATACAGGGTGCTGGGCAAGTATCAGTTCGCTATGTTCACCCGCCTCTTTTTCCCGGGCCATCAGCATCCCGATATGATCAGCGACCTGCAGCGCGCCATCCAGTATGTCAGGGAGAACTCCGAGCGCTTCGGCATCCGCACGCTCGGGGCGATGGGCTTCTCTGCGGGAGGCCATCTGGTGATGTGCGCAGCAGAGTTCGCCGACACTGACTTCCCGGCGCTGAGCGGCATCAGCAGCAGCCAGAGCCGCAGACTCGACTTCGTGGCCCCAATCTACCCCGTAGTCACAATGAAGCCGCCCTATGTCCACAAGCGCTCACGCAGGGCCCTGCTGGGCGAATACCGCATCCACAGCAAAGTCCTTCAGGACTCGCTCTCACTCGAAGACCACGTCCCTGCAAATTGCCCTCCTGTCTTCCTTGTCAACTGTACCGACGACCCCGTCGTGAAATACCAGAACTCCGTCCTGCTGGACTCTGCCCTGACCGTGCGGGGAGTCAATCACAAATACATACGCTACGAAAACGGCGGCCACGGCTTCGGGGCCTCCGACACCAAGGGCAGCGAACTGGCCCGGGGATGGAAAAAAGAATTCCTCCTCTGGCTGGAGGAGGAATTGAAAGTCCTTGAAAAATCTCAGTATTAATCGCCGGCTTCTTTGAGACGCTCGGCGTTCTCTGCAATCTGAAGCTGGTCGATACACTCCTGGATGTCTCCGTTCATAAAGACAGGAAGGTTGTACATTGACCAGTTGATGCGGTGGTCGGTAACTCGGCCCTGAGGATAGTTGTAGGTACGGATCTTGGCGGAACGGTCTCCGGTGGAAACCATAGTCTTGCGCTTTGCGGCGATGCCGTCGAGGTACTTCTGGTGCTCGAGGTTGTAAAGACGGGTACGGAGTTCCTCAAACGCACGATCCTTGTTCTTGAGCTGCGAGCGCTCCTCCTGGCACTGCACGACGAGTCCCGAAGGGATGTGGGTGAGGCGCACGGCCGAGTAGGTCGTATTCACGCCCTGGCCGCCCGGGCCCGATGCGCAGAAGAGGTCCAGACGGATGTCGTCCCAGCTCAGGTCAACGTCGAACTCGCCGGCCTCCGGGAAGACTGCAACCGAAGCCGCAGAAGTCTGGATGCGGCCCTGGGTCTCGGTCTGAGGCACACGCTGCACGCGGTGCACGCCCGACTCGTACTTCATCACGCCATAGACGCCGTCGCTGCCGCTGAGCTTGAAGACAATCTGCTTGAAGCCGCCGGAAGTGCCCGGAGCCTGGTCCGTAACCTCGAGCTTCCAGCCGCGTGACTCGGCAAAGTGCTGATACATACGGAAAAGGTCTCCGGCGAAGATGGCTGCCTCGTCGCCGCCCGCGCCGCCGCGAATCTCGACGATGGCGTTCTTGCAGTCGTCAGGGTCGGCAGGGATGAGCAGGAGCTTGATGTTCTGCTCCATCTGCGGAAGTTTGGGCTCGATCTCTGCGACTTCATCCTTTGCCATCTCGCGCAGGTCCTCATCCTTTTCGGTAGCGAGGATTTCCTTTGCGGAAGCGAGGTTGTCGAGCATCTTGCGGTATTCTTCACCCGCCTTGATGATAGGCTCGAGCTCCTTGTAGTCCTTGTTGAGCTGGACGAATTTCTTCATATCGGACATCACGTCCGGACTGGCAAGCTGGTCCTGGAGGGACTGGAACTTGCTCTGTAACGAAAGTACTCTGTCGAGTAAGGTATTGTTATCTGCCATCTTTGGTAATTAATCGATGTTCTTGATATAGCAGCGGCGCCTCATAAACGGCTCGTGCTCATAGCTGTTCCAGATATTGACCGCGCTATTGGTCTCAATCTGCGGGTTGGAAATGGCCCAGCGGTTGCCGGCGGCCTTTGCCTTGTCTGCCATATTCTTGTAATAGAGGGCCGACACGCCCTTGTTCTGCCACTCAGGCACGGCGCCGTTGAGCATCAGGTCCGTCGTTTCATAATTGCGCATCGCCTTCAGAAGGTGATACCAGCCGAACGGGAAAAGCTTTCCTTTGGCCTTCTGGAGAGCCTTCGAGATGCTCGGGAAGGAAACGCCGAAAGCTACGATCTCGTCGTTCTCGTCCATCAGGATTGTGCTGACCTTGTCGGAGATGAAAGGCATACAGCTCTTTGCCTCCTCCTCGATCTCCTCGTCGGTGAAAGGCACGAAGTTATAGACGGCCTCGGCGAAGCTGTCGTTGTAAACCTTGAAGAACTTGCGCACCATCGCAGGGTCCTTCTTGAGGGTGTCGATGCTGCCCACGTGGAGATTGTACCTCTCCTGGATAATCTTCGCAACCCTCTCAGCCTTAGGAGGCACGCCGTGATTGGCAACCATCTTGTACTGTACCCAGTCGCACTCCTTGACAAAGCCCAACTGCTCCATCAGGTCGTTGTAGTAAGGGAAGTTGTAGAGACAGTTGAACGGAGGGATGTTTTCGTATCCCTCGCAGAGCATACCCTGCTTGCCGAGGGTGTTGTAGTAGAGTGGGCCGTGGATTTCGGTCATACCCTCCTCGCGTGCCCAGGCCTCGGCTGTTTCTATCAGCAGGCGGGCAACTTCGATATCGTTTATGGTATCGAACCAGCCGAACCTGATTCTCTTCTTGGAATAGCGCTCGTTGTAGCGCGGATTGATCATAGCGCAAATACGTCCGACCACCTTGTCGCCGCCCTCGAGCACCATCCACATCCTGCGCTTGCAGTAGCTCAGGGTGGAGACCTTGGTCAGGGAGTTCACCTGGTCCGAATGGAGGGCCGGGACATACTGCTTATTGTCCTTGTACAGGACATCAGGGAACTTGATGAAACGCATCAAGTTTTTCTTGTCCTCGGGGAGGACCTCCATTACTGTATATCTTGACATATTTTGCACCAAATAAAATACAAATGTAAGAAATTAGCCTTTTCCTGCAAAATCAAAGTCCCTTGGCCTTGGCTTCGTCCCAAATCTCATCCATCTGGGCGAGGCTCATCTCCGAAAGCTGCCTGCCCTTGCGGATGGTGTTCTCCTCGAGGTAGGTGAAGCGGCGGCGGAATTTGGCGCAGCTGGCGTTGAGCGCGGCCTCGGGATCGACGTCCCATAGCCTTGCGGCATTGATTACGGCAAAGAGCAGGTCACCGAACTCCTCTTCCTTGTGGGCGGGGTCCTTCTCGTCACAGGCTTCCCTCACCTCACCGTACTCCTCTTCAAGCTTGGCCCACACGTCTTCGGGGCTTTCCCAGTCAAAGCCGCAACCGCGCGCCTTCTCCTGCATCGACAAGGCCTTGAGCAGGGCGGGCATCGAGTCGGGGATGCCCCCGAGTATGGTTTTGTTCGCGTCCTTTTCCTTCGCCTTGACAAGCTCCCAATTATCTGCTATATCCTTGGCGGTAAGGTTCTTGCCGGCGAGGTCACCGAAGACGTGAGGGTGACGGAACTCCATCTTGTCGCAAACCTTCGCGAGGCAGTCGGCGATGTCGAAGAGTCCCTGTTCCTGCGCAATCCTGGCGTAGAACACAAGGTGGTACAGCAGGTCGCCTATCTCCTTGGAGGTCTCGGCCGCATCCTCGCGCAGGATAGCATCCGAAAGCTCATAGACCTCCTCCTCGGTCAGAGGGCGTATGGTCTTCATCGTCTGGGCGGCGTTCCACGGGCAGCGCTCGCGAAGCGCGTCCATCACATCCAGCAGCCTTGAAAAGGCGGCAAGTTTCTCTTCTTTACTGTGCATAACAGCTCTTATTTCAAAATTCCCGCGCGGCGGGCAAAATCAACTATCGCAAGGGCGGTCTGCTCAATTCCCAGCACGGACGAATCGATGCAGAGGTCGTAATTGGAGGCCACGCCCCAATGGCCCTGAGTAAAGAAATCATAGTACTCGCGCCGCGAGCGGTCGGTTTTCTCGATGAGCTTGCGGGCGCGCTCGGGCTCAAGGCCCAGCCTCTCGCTGATGCGCTCTATGCGCGCCTTGAGCGGGGCGCAGATGAACACGTCCAGGCAGTGCCGGTCGCGCAGCACGTAATCGGACGCCCTGCCGATGAAGATGGCATCAGAGCGCTCGGCTATGCCCCTGATGGTCTCGCTCTGGATGCGGAAGATGTTCTCGTCGCTGATGGCGCTGTCGTGCGAAATGCTGCCGAAGCGGCTCACCGGGAAGAACGAGGCGGTGTCGAAAAGGGAGTGCTTCTCGTCGTTGCGGCTGAAAAGCGAGGCGCTCAGCCCACTCTCCTCCGCCGCCTTGGCGATGAGCTCCTGGTCATAAACAGGGATGTCCAGCAGCTTTCCGAGTTCGAGAGCGACGCTCTTGCCGCCACTGCCGAATTCGCGGCCGATGTTGATGATGGTTTTACTCATATATCTATGATAATTCTCCGCCCAGGGACGATGCGTCGTCGCCGTCCCTGAGCCGGTCAAACTTACGGAAAAGACGGGTGATGAAGAATATGGCGAAGGTAAGTGAAATCACGTCCGCGATCGGGAAGCTGAACCACACTCCGCTCTCCTTGAAATACAGAGGGAGGGTATAGATGAGCGGCAGCAGGAAAATCAGCTGACGGCTCAGAGACATAAAGATGGAAATTTTCACCATACCCAGACACTGGAAGAAATTACCCACGACCATAGCGAAACCCACCACCATCACTACGAGGTTCATACGCCTCAGGCCGATCGAGGAGAGGCTCAGCAACTCGGGGTCGGTGGTGAAGAGCGAGCAGGCCGCGCGAGGGAAGAACACCGACACGATCCAGCAGACAGTCGAAATCACCACAGCCCAGCTGGCGGTCATCCAGAAGACCTCCTTTACCCTCTTGTACTGGCGCGCACCGTAGTTGTAGCCCGCAATCGGCTGCATACCCTGATTCAGTCCCATCACGATCATCAGGAACATCATAGTGATCCTGTTGACTATGCCGTATGAGCCGATGGCAAGGTCACCGCCGTACTTGAGCAGCTGCTGGTTGATGAAAAGCGCAACGAGGCAGGCGGCGCTATTCATCAGGAAGGGGCTCAAGCCGATGGCAAGGGACTGGCGGGCAATGCGCCCGTTGATCTGGAAGATAGGGCGCGGAAAGTGGAGTATCCTGCGCTTGTCGGCAAGGAAGAAGAGCGAATAGGCAAGGGCAAGAAGCTGGCAGATCACGGTCGCCAGCGCCGCTCCCTGGATGCCCATATCCAGTACAAATATGAAGATAGGGTCCAGGATGGCATTGAGCGCCACCGTAAAGAGCGTCAGGCCCATTGCAATCTTGGGGTGTCCCGAGACGCGGATCAGGCCGTTGAAGCCGAAATACAGGTGGGTGAACACATTGCCCAGCAGGATAATTACCATATAGCTCCGCGCGAAAGGCAGGGTGTTCTCCGTCGCCCCGAAGAACCCAAGTATCGGGCTGAGGAAGCTGAGAGTCAAAGCTGAGAAGACGAAGCCTATTATCAGATTGAGGCTCAGCACATTGGCGAGCACCTTGCGGGCCGCCTCATAGTTCTTCTGGCCGAGCAGCACGGATATGAGGGTCATTGCGCCCACACCCACCAGGGTGCCGAGCGCGGCAGACAGGTTCATCAGCGGGAAAGTCACGGCCAGGCCGCTGATTGCATACGAGCCGACATCCTTGATGTGGCCGATATACATACTGTCTATCACATTATAGAAAGAAGCCGCAGTCTGGGCGATGATGCCCGGGACTGCGTACATTCTCAAAAGTTTGCCGATTTTTTCTGTGCCGAGTTCGGTCGGCGCCGCCGTATTTGAAGTCATAATCTCTATTCCTTGTCAACTATCTCGATATCAAAACGCAGGGGCGAGTAAGAAGGGATGCCGGAGCCCGAACCGCTGTAGCTGTAACCGAGCGGAGAGTAGAAGATAGCAGAGCACTTCTCCTTGTCCTTCATCTTCCACAGTGCGTAAGAGAAACCGTCGATAATATCGCTTGAGCCCATCTGGATCTGGGTGTAATCGTCCTTTTTCCAGGCAATCGACTGAGGTTCATAAGTTCTGCTCGAGCTGTAGATGCCGTGGATGATGGCGGTGTCCTTGATGTTGGTGTCAAAGACCATTCCGTTCAGCAGCCTTCCTATGTAATTGATATGGATGGTCGTGTCACCTTCAAATGCAACTGCCTCCTGGGGACCGCCCGTCTTCTTGAGGAAGAAGCCAGTCTTGAGGGTATCCTTGGGCTCAAGGCCATAGTTGCGCTTTACGTAGCGGTAGAGAGAGTCCAGCTCCCACTTGCTTACATCCTCGAACACCTCGACCACCTCCAGGTCATAGATGACAGGGGTGCTTGCGGAAACGTTGTCGATATACTCCTGAGGGGTGTCATAGCGCTGGGAAGTCACGAGCCAGCCGGGGATGATGCTCGTCCTGCGTCCGCCCACCTTCATATCCGAAAGGATGTCGTCCAGGCCTGCGCTAAGGGCGTCACCAGTGCGACCCCAGACCTCCGGTCCGTAATAGGAAGTCTCGTCGTAGTTGCCCAGCATCTGGGCGACCTTGGCGGAAGTGGTGGAGCTGATGGTGCCGTCGAGACCGCGGATGGTGTAGTTCACATACACGAACGGCGAATCCTCCTGACTGCCGACGGCAGGGCCGGTACCCGGAGTATCCTCAATTGTATAAGTTCCTATTCCGGTAGGTTTAAGGTCCGGATAGTTGATGCTCATCCAGGAATCAAAATATCTCTTTGCAGAATCGTTGATTCCACTTGTCGCTGTCTTGGCGCAGGAGCTCAGCAGAGCCGTTGCCAGCAGGGTTGCATAAAGTACTTTCTTCATTCTGATATTACTGTTCAAGCGGCATTTCACCACGCATAAACCGTGCCGCTGCGTTCATTACATAATCTTGTGCGAGCGACGGGTCCGCAATGTCGCCCGGGAAATAAAGCCGTCCGCCGGAAGCGCACCTGTGGCCGCCGCCGTGGAAGCAGGCTGACGCGAGCTCATTGGCCGCGACATCCGGCCGCGAGCGCAGCGAAACCCTGAAAAAGCCTTCGTCCTCCTTGAGCAGGATGCTCATCCTCACCTTCGCAAGGCTGAGAGGCAGATTGACAAAGCCCTCCGTCTCCCCGTCCTGAAGGTCGAAGCGCCTGAGCGTGCCGCCGTCCATCACGATGACCGCAACCCCTTCCGGGCTGATTTTCATCAGGTCGGAGAGGCAGTAGCCCATTGCGCGGAGACGGTTCTCGCGATACGAATTGTAAAGATGCAACAAAATTGCGTCTCTGTCAACCCCGGCGGCCAAAAGTTCGGAGGCCATCACCAGTGTCGAAGGGAAAACAGAGTTGGCGAAGTTGTTGGTGTCGGTGGTCATACCCGTCATCAGCGGGGTGCACACTTCCGGCCCGAGCGATGCCGCGTCCTTCACTCCCGGAAGGCTTGTCAGCAGGCTGTAGAGCAACTCGCAGGTGGAGGAAATATCCGTCCTGCTGAACACCAGGTCAAAGGAAGCCCTGTCTGGGTCAAGATGGTGATCGATGAGGATTTTGGTCGCGCCGCTGTCGGCCAGGGCAGGCGCAAGGCTGCCGGCACGTTTGAATTCATTCATATCCAGACATATCAGCAGGGATGCCGAGGCAATCAGTTCCCGGGCTTCCTGAGGCTGGCGCGAGGCATCGGCGACAAGCTCTTCCCAAGAGAGGAAATCGAGGGTCTCGGGAGGCGGATCGTTCACCACGATGCGGGCGTCGCGACCGCAATGACTGCGCAGGAAACGCGCAAGAGCGGTGGCGCTGCCGATGGCGTCCCCGTCCGGATGGATGTGGACGGCGATGCAAACGGGCCCCTGCCCGCGGAGCAGGGAGTCAAGCCTCAATATGTCCGATTCTGCAAAAGAACTCATAACAGACCGTTTTTTTCGACTGCAAATTTAACAAGATTATTGCATTTGATAAATGGAGTTCGTAACTTTGTAGGGATTTGAAATAAATATAAACGACATAAAAATGAACAAAACAGTAAAGATTTTGATTGAGTGCGTGCTGCTCGTCGCTATCGTAGGTCTCGTTTACGTGTTCTACAGCAGTATTATGGAGCCTATCAATTTCAACAAGGAAAAGGCTCGCCGTGAGACAGTTGCAATCCAGAGGCTCAAGGACATCAGAACCCTCCAGGTTGCTTACAAGAGCGTCAACGGCAAGTTCACCTCTACCGTAGATTCACTCAAGAATTTCTACGAGAACGGCGAAATGGCAGTGGTTATGCAGATCGGTTCTGCCGACGACTCCCTCGCAATGGCCCACACCGACGCCATCAAGAAAGCTCGCCGCAAGATTACCAACGAGGAACTCTACAAGCTTTATCTCGCAGGCGACAAGAACCTCGTGTTCTCAATCGAGCACAAGCTTGCAGTCAAGGACACCCTCTTCAACGACCGTCCGGACTTCTGCATCGACTCACTCAAGTACATCCCATTCTCAGGCGGTACTCCAGTGACAATGGAAGCCATCACTAAGCAGGTATCAGGCGTACAGGTTCCTCTCTTCGAGGCCAAGATGGCTTACAGGGACCTGCTCAAGGGTCTTGACAACCAGCTCCGTATCAACCTTGACGCAGAGCGCAGGGACCAGAACCGCTACGAGGGTCTCCAGGTGGGTTCCATCACCGCTCCTAACAACAACGCAGGTAACTGGGAGTAGTGTTTACACTTGTTCCTACAAATTTCTTCGATCCCGCTTCTGCGCGTCAGACTCTTTCCGAGCTCGGCCCGGTAGTGGAGGGAGAAGAGGTCAAATACACAAGAATAGACGAATACAATGCTGTCCTCATCTTCCAGAATGAGGACGGCATTGATTCTTCTGTGCCGCCGATATACGAGCTGCTCCGAAAGCTGCCCGAATGCGGCGAATACAACAAGATCCTCTGCTCCATTGTGGAGGAGAAGCTCTATCTTGCAATCGCCCAGGGAAAGAACCTGCTGCTGGCCAACAGCTATCAGGTCCAGGACTTCATCACCGCCGAATACTTCATCTTCCTGGCTATGAAGTCCCTCCAGCTCAACCCCGAGATGAGCACCATCTGCTGGCTCAGCGAGCTGGGAGCCGAAGAGGAAATGTCCCTCTACAGATATTTCAAATCAGTAGTCCAGCTATGAGGATAATAGGTGGAAAGCTCAAGGGCAAGACCGTGCTCCCGCCTATGGGCTACAGCGCCAGACCAACCACGGACTTCGCCAAGGAAGGCCTGTTCAACATCCTCAACAACGAATACGAATTCGAAGACCTGAAGGTTCTCGACCTTTTCGCCGGCACCGGCGCCATCTCCTACGAGTTCGCCTCGCGAGGGGCAGCACGGGTGTACAGCGTCGATATGAACCGCGACAACGTCTGCTTCATCCGCAAGGAGGCCTCAAGGCTCGGTCTTGACCAGGTAATCGCCGTCCACGACAACGTATTCGACTTCCTGCCCATCTGCAGGGAGAAATTCGACCTCATCTTCGCCGATCCGCCATACGCCCTCGAAGGTCTGGACGGCATTCCCGACAAAGTGCTCGGCGCGGGCATACTCCATCCCGGCTGCTACTTCATACTCGAGCACGGCGGGGAGCACAACTTCGCTTCACATCCCCGCTTCAAAAAAGAAAAAGTGTACGGTCGCGTACACTTCTCCTTCTTCGAATAATATTTCAGAACTTTATCCCTAGTCCTCAAGAGCCGCTACGATATGCATCGTGTCGCGGGCAATCATAAGTTCCTCATTGGTAGGGATGAGGGCTACCTTGACGCTTGAGTCAGGGGTTGAGAGTATGGTTTCTGAATGTGCGTTGTCGTTGACCTCGTTGTCGATCTTGACACCCATAAAGCCGAAGCTCTCGCAGATCTTGCGGCGGAGCCTTGCGTTGTTCTCGCCGATACCTGCGGTGAAGACGATGAGGTCAACGCCGTTCATCTCAGCGATATAGGCGCCGACGTTCTTGATGGTGTCGTAAGAGAGCTTCTTGAGAGCGATCTTGGCCCTCTGGTCACCTTCGGCGGCAAGGGCGTTCATATCGCGGACGTCAGAGCTCTTGCCTGAGATGCCGAGCAGACCGCTCTTTTTGTTGAGGATGTCGGTCATCTGGTCAGGAGTGAGATTCTCCTTCTTCATAAGGTAAGGGACGATATTGGCGTCGATATTGCCGCAGCGGGTACCCATAATCATACCCTCAAGCGGAGTGAAGCCCATAGAGGTGTCCACTACCTTGCCGTTCTTGATGGCTGTCACCGAGCTGCCGTTTCCGAGGTGGCAGGTAACGATTTTCGAGTTGGCGAGGTCCAGGCCGGCAACCTTAGCGCCCCTCTGTGAAACATACTGGTGAGAGGTGCCGTGAGCGCCGTAGCGGCGTACGCGGTACTTGGTGTAGTACTCGTAAGGGAGGGCGTACATATAGGCGTACGGCTCCATAGTCTGGTGGAAGGCGGTGTCGAAGGTTGCTACCTGAGGCACGTCAGGAAGCACCTGTGATACGGCTTCGATACCGAGGATATGTGCAGGGTTGTGGAGAGGGGCGAAGTCGCAGCAGATGCCGATCTTCTCCATAACGTCGTCGTCGATGAGGGTACTGCCAGAGAAGTAGTCGGCACCCTGGACGATGCGGTGGCCGACAGCCTCGATGTCGTCGAAACTCTTGAGCACGCCGTGATCAGGGTCAACAAGAGCGTCGAGAACGAGTCTCATACCGATTTTGTGGTCAGGAATAGAAGTTTCGATGGTTACAGGCTCCTTGCCTGTAGGCTTGTGGGTGAGGCTTGAATCCGGGAGTCCGATCTTCTCTACGAGGCCCTTGGCCAGAAGATCATACACCTCATCGTTCTTCATATCAAGAAGCTGGTATTTGATAGAAGAACTGCCGCAATTGATTACTAATACTATCATAATGGGTTAAAAGTTATTTTTTCAAGAATAGACTGCAAAAATAAGAAATTTTACACTTCATTGTACACAAAAACTTATAACTATGAACAAAGCGATACAATATCAAAAAAACATTGTATCATTGTCACTCCCCTATCTGGCGGGCATCGCCCTGGGCAGCGCCTTCCCCGCAGGCGACTGGGAATGGACCTGCGCGCTGCTCTCCAGCGCGGGCTGCGCCTTGCTGCTCGTGGTCCTGCTGCTGTGGCGCAGAAGCGATGCCGCCTCCCTTCCCCTATTCCTGCTGCTGGGGCTGCAGAGCTGGACGAGCTGGAGCCTCTCTCCTGCGCTGCCTTCGGGCAGGGAAAGCTCCGGCGCGGTGCTTGCCCTATGCTCCGGAATCGACTCCCTGGAGCTGGAGAGCGGACGCTGCACCGAGCTGCTCAAGGCCCTGCTGAGCGGCAACAAGGCCGGTCTGGACAGGGAACTTCGGGAAGCCTTTCGCAGCAGCGGCGCCTCCCACATCCTCGCCCTCTCCGGCCTGCATCTGGGCATACTCTACGGCATCCTCTCCTCGCTGCTCTCACTTCTTGGACGCAGCCGCGGGGCCACACTTGCGCGCAGCCTCTGCTGCATCGCCGCGGCCTTCCTCTACGCCCGAGCGACGGGCTTCAGCAGCTCGATAGTGCGCGCCCTGCTCTATATCATCTTCAACGAAATCTGCACTCTCAGCCCCGAAAGAAAGCGCCATCCCGCCAATATCCTCTGCGCCTCGCTGCTCATCCAGCTATGCCTGCGCCCCGGGGCCATACGCGAGCTTGGCTTCCAGCTCTCCTACCTGGCGATGCTCGGCATCGGTCTGGTATTCCCGCGCCTGGAAGAATGGTATCCTGCGGGCAGGGCGAGGTTCAACCCGATGCGCAAGCTCTGGAGCACGATGGCCCTCAGCATCTCCTGCCAGCTGACGACCGCCCCGCTGGTGCTGCTGCGATTCGGCACCTTCCCCCGGTATTTCCTGCTCACCAACCTGCTGAGCCTGCCGCTGGTGGAAGCCTTCATCTGGTGCGGAGTCGCCGCCCTTGCCCTGAACGCCGTGGGAATAGGCTGCCCCGCAATACTGAAAAGCCTCACCGAAACAGTCGGCGAGGCTCTCATATACTGTATCGAACTGATTGCTAGTCTTTGACGCAGCGCACCGTGGTGGCGAAGTCCGTCTTGGAAATCTTGCCTGCGAAGACGATTTCGCTGTTGTAGTACATATAGCGCAGCAGGGCTGTTCCGGCGTCGAATTCATCGCCTGTCCAGAAGGCGGCGTAGTTGTAGAAGTCGCAGAATGTATAGCCGTCAGCGTCCACGAGAGCATAGCCTGTAGGCACTGCGGAGAGGCCGCTCTGGTTGGTGACCTTCACCTCGCGGTTGAACTCCCACATCCTCGTGTCGTTGAAGGAGATGTTCTCCATCAGCTTGCCCGCCAGACCCGGGATGTCAGCCTTCGGCGTGAAGCTTACGCCCATCGCTTCGCAGAGCTTTGCCCAGTCACTCTCGAGGGGGAGCCTCCAGCCGTCAGGGCAGGCGGTCCTGGCTTCCTCCCAGGTGTAGTAGCGCCCAAACACGTCCGAGGTAGCAGGGCTGTCCATATAAGGCTTGCCTGCGCCCTCCCAGCAGAGATTCTGGCGCATCCAGAGGGTGCCGTTCACATCGGTTGCGAGATATTCGCGTCCGTCGCGCGGGTCGGTAAACTTCGGAGTCTTATCGTCAATGGCGTAACCGGTCATCGAAGATGTGCCGTTGACGCCGGCCTTGACAACGGTGAAGTTGCCGCTGACGCTCTTGCTGTAATAGAGGTCCTCATCGCCGAAGCCGCAGAAAGTGAAGCTCATATAGCCCAGGGTGTCGGGGGCGGTGATGACGAACTGATCTTTGATATGTTTTCCACTCTCGGTCCAGAGGGTGTCATTGACCTTCTGACCCGGGTAGCTCACATAATAGCCGACGTTGCCGCCGTCAGTGCGGCTCAGCACCGCAAGGTCTGCAACATTGAAAGTCTTGCTGTCGCCCGGTTTCAGATAGCCGGGCATAGAGATGGAAAGCGTACCGGTAAGATATTCCTTGGTCGTATCCTCTTCTTTCTTGCACGCAGTCAAAAGTGTAGCAAAGCACACTGCGGCCAGGATTATTTTTCTGTACAGATGCATTCTTCCGCTTATATTCATATAAAGTGCAAATATGCGCATTTTTGCGCGAAAAACATCTAACTTTGTGCAAATACTTTGCCCAAACAATGAGGTACAGAAAACTTTTTCCATCTTTTTTGCTCTGCATCCTGATGTGGAGCTGCAGCACTGACAGATATGTAAGTTTCTCGGGCTACGCCCAGGGAGGAATCTATACGGTCAAGGCCAATCTCAAAGGCGTGAAGACCGGCCAGGAGGCCATAGGAAAGGGCATCGACTCCCTTCTGAACGGAATAGACTTCAGCCTTTCGGGCTACAACAAGGCATCCCTGCTGAGCCGCCACAACCGCGGGGAGCAGATCACCCCCGACCGCTTCTTCAGCGAACTGACCGCTCTGTGCGACGAGTATTACGCCCTCAGCGAAGGGGCCTTCGACGTGCGCAGCGCCCCGCTTTTCGACATCTGGGGCTTCGGCTTCACGACCGACTCCCTCCCCTCGCCCGAGAGGGTGAGCGCCGCCCTGGAGGAGTGCCGCAGCGGGCGCACCCTGAACTTCAACGCCGTTGCCCAGGGCTACAGTTGCGACGTGATTGCGCGCTACCTCGACTCGCTGGGCGTGGAGGATATGCTCGTGGACATCGGCGAAATCTACTGCCGCGGCCTCAACCCCAAAGGCGAAGGCTGGACAATAGGGGTTGACAACCCCAGCGACGGCAACAACGAGCCCGGAAGGGAGCTGCGCGGCATATGGCAGTCGGACGGAAGCGGCTGCGGGATAGTCACCTCCGGCAATTACCGCAAATTCTACGTCAGGGACGGCAGGAAATATGCCCACACCATCGACCCGCGCACGGGCTACCCCGTGACCCACGAGCTGCTCAGCGCAACCATCGTCGCCCCGAGTGCAGCGCTTGCCGACGCCCTCGCAACTGCCTGTATGGTAATGGGTCCCGACTGGTCCAAAGAGTTCATCACCAGCCACGAAGGAATAGAAGGCTACCTGATTTGCGGATCGGGAGTTTGGAATTCCGAAGGCTTCAACCTCCTTCAGTAAACTCTTTTTTCTTATATTTGTAGTTTGGACCAAATAATAAAACAGAAGATGACAGACAAGGGATTCACCAACGTCGGACTGGACTATAATACAGAGAGGGAAAAGCTCATTATGCCCGAGTACGGGCGCAATGTCCTCAAGATGGTAGAGACACTCAAGACCATCGAAGACCGCCAGATGCGCACCAGGCAGGCTCGCGCCGTGGTCAAGGTTATGGAAATCCTCAACCCCCAGGTTCACCTCCAGGACAACTACGAGCAGAAGCTCTGGGACCATCTCTACCTGATAGCGGGCTTCGACCTGGACGTCGATTCACCTTACCCTTGCCCGGAGAAAGAGCAGTTTGAGAGCGTGCCTGTCCACATCCCTATGAAAGGCAGCCGCATCAGGGCCACACACTACGGCCGCAATATCGAGAAGATCATCGACCTGCTCTGTGAGCAGCCTGAGGGAGAGACCAAGACCGAACTCATACGCTCGCTTGCCATCTATATGAGGCAGCAGTACCTCATCTGGAACAAGGACAGCGTCGCCGACGAGACGATTTTCGCCGACATCGAGAAACTCTCCGACTACAGGCTGAAAGTCCCTGAAGGCATCAATCTTACAAAAATCTCTTCGGACGTGAGCTTCGCCAAGCCAAGTTTCGGAGTCAACGTCGGCCAGAGCGGCAAGGGTAACAGACAGAGGAAAAACAACAGAAGACAAGGAAAGAAGAAATGAAATTGCTGAAAAGCTGGGACGAACAGGAGCGCAAGGCAGCCACAAGGATAGCCGGACTGATCTGTGCGGCCCTGACGATATTCATATTCATAGCAGGGGTCTCCTACCTGTTCAACTGGCAGGAGGATATGAGCCTGATCCAGAATCCGGACGCGATGAGCGCCGACCAGAAAGTCGGCAACGCGGCCGGCAAGCTCGGCTTCAAGGTCGGCCACCTGCTGGTCTGCAGGCTTTTCGGTCTGGGCAGCGCTGCCCTGCTGGTCATCCTGACCGCTGTGAGTGTTCGCCTGCTGGCGGGCAAATGGAAGCGTTCGCTGCTCAGAACCACTCTCATAGCCCTTTCCGGCGCCTTCGTCGCCTCGCTCATCCTCTCCTATGCCAGCCGTCTTGCCTCAATTGAAAACATCTTCGGAGGCGGCCTGGGCGGACGCTGCGGCAATATGGTAATCTCCTGGGCCGAAAATCTCTTCGGTCTGAGCGTCACCGGCCTTTTCATCGGCATCCTCGCCATCGCCTTCCTCTTCTTCTCGTCGAGGAGGTTCAATGTGTGGTTCTCGAACATCGGAGTTCCTAAGGAAAAGAAGCCTGTAGTGGAAGAAGAGACAGTCTCCGTGCCGGAGCCTGAGATTCAGAGTCCTACCGTTGAGGAACAGCCCGAAGCGGTAAAGCCTTACACAGCCGAACCGGTAAAGCCTGACACAGCCGCTCCGGAGCAGGAACCGGAAGTGGAGATTATTGACAGCCCGAGCCGGGAAGAGATAATGGGCATCCCAAGCAGGGAGGAGAAAGCCGAACCGAGTAAGGAGAGCTTCGAAATCATCAAGGACGAGGGCCTCAACACAGAAATCAAAGAAGAGCTCGCCCCTATCGACAACAGGCTGGACTCATTCTACGGCCTGCCGAAGTTCGTCTTCCCGCCTTCGCTCGAACTGCTCGAAGACCACAACAGCGGCCGCCGCGAAGTCTCCACAGAAGAGCTCACCCGCAACAACAACAAGATCCGCGCTTCCCTGGCCAACTACAAGATCCAGATCAACGACGTAAAGGCCATCGTGGGCCCTACCGTAACCCTCTATAAGGTGTATCCTGCCCCTGGCGTGAAGATTGCCGAGATCAAGAAACTCCAGGAAGACCTCGCCCTCTCGCTCAACGCCAAGGGCGTGAGGGTCGTCACCCTGTCCGACGCCGTGGGCATCGAAGTGGCCAACGACCACCCGTCAATGGTGCCGCTCAAGGCCCTGCTCAACGACGAGCAGTTCCGCAACAGCAAGGCCGACCTTCCGGTTGCCATCGGCTACACCATTGACCAGAAAGTCAAGGTCTTCGACCTGGCCGACGCTCCGCACCTGCTCGTAGCCGGTGCGACCAAGCAGGGTAAGTCAGTGGGACTCAACGTGATAGTCACCTCACTGCTCTACAGCAAGCACCCTTCCGAGCTGAAGTTTGTCTTCATTGACCCTAAGATGGTGGAGTTCTCAGCCTACAACAGGCTCCTGAAGCACTATCTTGCGGTTCTGCCGGACTCTATCGGCGAAGAAGACGAATACAACAACGCCATCGTCAAGAGACCGAAGGACGCCGAGAAGATACTCCGTTCGCTCTGTATAGAGATGGACGAGCGCTACGACCTCCTCTCCAAGGCCGGTGCGGGCATCAACAACATCAAGCTCTACAACGCCAAGTTCAAGGAGCGCCGCCTGAACCCTGACCAGGGCCACAGGTTTATGCCATACCTGGTAGTGGTAGTCGATGAGTACGCCGACCTGACGATGACCACCGGCGCAGCCCCTGAAGCCAGGGCAACCAGCCGCAGCATCACCAACTCCATCATCCGCCTCGCCCAGAAGGGCCGCGCGGCGGGTCTGCACGTAATCCTCGCCACCCAGAGGCCTTCTGTGGACGTGATCTCCGGCATCATCAAGAGCAACTTCCCTATGCGAATAGCCTTCAGGGTAGCCTCCCGCGTAGACTCGACCACTATCCTGGACGCCCCTGGAGCCGAGAAGCTGATAGGAAAGGGCGATATGCTCTTCTCCGCCGGCATCGACACCGAGCGCATCCAGTGCGGCTACATCAGCGGTGATGAGATAGACGGACTCACAAACAGCATCTACCAGCAGAACGGCTACCAGCGCAGCTACAACACTCCTTTCTACCTCCCTTCAGCCGAAGACGCAAGCGAAGGCGGAGCAGATGGCGGCGCAAGCGTGGATATGCGCAACATCGATGACCGCTTCGAGGAAGCCGCCAGGATGGTAGTCACCAGCCAGAGGGGCTCCACTTCCGACCTGCAGCGCAAGCTGGGTATGGGCTACGCCAAGGCGGGCAGGGTTATGGACCAGCTCCAGGCCGCCGGCATCGTAGGCCCTCAGGAAGGCTCGAAGCCTCGCCAGGTCCTCGTATCCGATCCTAATGAGCTGGAGGAAATCCTCAACACCTTCCTCAAAAGACAATAGATGAAAAGGCTTCTGTGCACACTCGTCCTCGCCCTCTGCACACTGGGGACGCTCCGGGCCCAGAGCGCGGTGACCGATGAGATTATCGCCCGCCTGCGCGACAGCCGGGTGAGCCTCAAGTTCAGCTGCACGTTGGAAGACGGGGTGAGCATAGAGCTCTCAGGCAGCCTCATCGCCCAGGGCAACTGCTTCATAATCAAGGGAAACGGACTGGAGATATACAGTGACGGCAAGACCCGATGGACGGTAGATCCGAAGGAGAAGGAAGTCTATCTTGAAGAGGGCAACGAGATCTCCGAAATCCTGGGCTACCGCGACCAGATCCGCAATCTCCAGCTCAAAGACATAAAATATGAGCAGCCGGGCGAGGACCTTTCGGCTTTCCGCTTCGACTGCTCCAATCTCGATGAAGGATGGATCGTCACCGACTTGAGGCAGGAATGATAATCTTGTAAGTCTTTCCCGCCTTGTTGGTCAGTTTGTCAGAACGGAGCCAGAGATTGTGCTCCTTGAGGGCTTTGTAGGTCACGCCGTGCTCCAGGGCGAAGTCCACCAGGCTCGGAATCGGACCGTTCACCTCGACTATCTCCTTGAACGGCACATAAGGATACGCATCAGATGCCTCGAACCTGAAGCCGAAGGCTTTCGGATTCTCGAAAAGCATCTTGGCGGCTATGAGACGGAACATATAGCGCGAGGTCTCCTCGGTAAGCCAGAGATCCAGGGCGCTGTCCTGTTTCTGCTCATCGCGGCGGCGGGAAATGCCGTTCTGGCCTGCATTGTAGCTGGCTGCAACGGTAAACCAGTCGTTGTATTTGGCGTAGGCGTCCTTAAAGAAACTGCAGGCTGCAATAGTCTCCTTCTCAACATTATAGCGCTCATCCACCTCGGAGTTCACTTCGAGGCCGTAGGAGCTGGCTGTGGACTTGGTGAACTGCCAGAGGCCGGCCGCGCCGGCCGAAGAGACGGCCTTGGGGTCGAGATTGCTCTCGATGACCATCAGATATTTCAAATCCTCGGGCAGGCCGTTGGCCTTGAGGATGGGCTCGACAAAGCGGAAGAGGCGGGCGGAACGCTTGAGCATCAGGATGGAAGTCGAGTGCATATAGGTGAAGGCTATCAGCTCCCTATCCATTCTCTCATAGAAGTCCGGGCGTGAAAAGTCTATGGTCTGGCCGGCAAAGACTGCCGATTTCGGTACGGGCGGCTGGGCGTTCAGAGTCAGCGACACAAAGAGCGCCAGAAGCGGAATCAGTATCTTTCTCATAAGGTAGTTATCTGGTAATCAGTCGTTCAATTCGTCTAGGCACGGAGGTGAGCAGCTCGTACGGGATGGTTCCCAGAATCTCCGCAAGTTCTTCCACCCTCGGATCTTCGCCGAAGATGGTCACGGTGTCCCCCGCCTTGACGTCAAGCCCAGTCACATCGAGCATACACATATCCATACAGATATTGCCTATGGTCGGGACTCTGTGGCCGCCGATGTTGAAGGAGGCCCTGCCCCTGCCCAGATGGCGGTCCAGGCCGTCGGCGTAGCCCACCGGAATGGTGGCGATGGTGGTGCCTTCGGGGCCGATTTTTCCCCAGCGGCCGTAGCCTATGGTGCCGTCGCCGGGCTTGAGATGCTTGACCTGCAGGACTTTTACCTTCAGCGAAGCGACAGGCTTGAGGCGCACCCCCGGAAGGGCGCTGATGCCGTAGATGCCGATGCCCAGGCGGACCATATCGTATTGGTGCCCGCTCCAGCGCTCGATGCCCGCCGAGTTGAGTATGTGCCACATAGGCTTCTGCGGCAGAGCGGCGGAAATCGTCGCGGCGTTGCGCGCGAACATATCAAGCTGGTAGCGGGTGTAGTCATCCTCTGCGGGGTCCTCCGCCGCAGCGAGGTGGGAATAGAGCGAGACCACCTTCACGAGCCCGCGGTGCGCTTCGAGGAAGGAGAGCAGCTCGGGGATTTCGTCGCTCATAAAGCCGAGCCTGTGCATACCCGTATCGAGCTTGATGTGGATAGGGAAACCGTTCACTCCCCTGCGCTCGAGTTCCTCGCACAGAGCCTTGAGGGTATAGAGGTTGGGGATGCCCGGTTCAAGACGGTTCTGAATGATCTCCTCGAAGAAGTCGGTTCCCGCGGTCAGGACGATTATGGGCAGGGAGATACCGTTGCGGCGGAGTTCCACGCCCTCGACAGGCAGGGCCACAGCAAGGTAGTCAGCGCCTTCGGCCTGCATCATCGAGGCGAACTCCACACTGCCGTGGCCGTAGGCGTTGGCCTTGACCAGCACAAGCAGCTTGGTTGAAGGCTTCAAACGGGAACGGAAGTATCTGTAGTTGAATCTGCAGTTGCCCAGGTTCAACTCCAGACGTGAAAAGTCATTCTCCTTGGACATATATAAAAACAGCGGAAATAAATCCGCCGGTTAAAAATTCGGTTGAGGTACCAGGATTCGAACCTGGACAGGCAGAACCAAAATCTGTAGTGCTACCATTACACCATACCTCAATTCCAGAATGCAAAGATAATAAAAATAAACTGTACAGGACCAAAACTCAGCGCTTGGTCTTGAAATAATTGACGACAATTTCCGAGCACTCCTGCTCCATCACTCCCTGCCTGACCTGAGTCTTGGGGTGCAGGAGCGAAGGGCTGAAGAGGCGATAGCCCCTCTTGGGGTCGGATGCACCGAAGACTATCGCGTCAACCTGGGCCCAGGCGAGGGCCGCCGCACACATAGGGCAGGGCTCCATTGTCACGTATAAAGTGCAGTCCTTGAGGTACTTGCCCCCGAGGTACTCGGTTGCCGCCGTGAGGGCTATCATCTCGGCGTGGGCGGTCGGGTCGTGGAGGCTTTCGGTCATATTGCGCCCCCGGGCTATCACCCTCCCGCGGCACTCCACCACCGCTCCCACAGGCACCTCGTCATCCTCGAAGGCCTGGCGCGCCTCCTTGAGGGCCTCTTCCATAAAGCGCTTGTCAGTCTCTTGCTGTGTCATCCTGTCTTTCTGTCGATTTGAAGGTTCAAAAATAAGAAAAGGGTTTGAAACTTCTGAATAAAGTTTCATATTTGCTTTATGAAACTTTTTCTGATAGACGGGCACGCGCTCATATTCAAGATGCACTACGCCTTCAACGGGCGGCCGATGTTAACTTCCAAAGGTGAAGATACTTCCATCATCTTCGGCTTTACAAAATATCTCCTCGAACTGATACTCCGCGAGAAGCCGAGCCACATAGCTGTGAGTTTCGACCCGCCGGGAGGCACTTTCCGCAACGAGATGTACCCCGCCTACAAGGCGAACCGTCCCCCTACCCCGCAGCAGGTCATCGACGCGCTCGAGCCGCTCACAGGAATAGTCGGCGCGCTCAACATCCCCATCCTGATGAGGAAGGGCTTCGAGGCGGACGACGTGATTGGCACTATGGCCCTGCGCAGCGCCGCAAGGGGCTTTGACGTTTATATGGTCACGCCCGACAAGGACTACGGCCAGCTGGTCGGCGGCCGCATCTTCCAGTACAAGCCGGGCAAGTCGGGGTCCGACAACGAGATACTCGGCGAGGAGCAGGTCTGCGCCAAATGGAACATCGCCCGCAGCAGCCAGGTCATTGACGTGCTGGCCATCTGCGGCGACTCGGCCGACAACGTGCCGGGAGTGCAGGGCGTGGGTCCCGTCGGCGCCGCGAAGCTGCTCGCCAAATACGGCAGCGTGGAGGGCATCTATGAGCACATCGGCGAGCTCAGCGCCCGTCAACAGCAGCTTTTCGAGGCCGCCCGCGACCACATCGGGCTCTCGCGCGAGCTGGTCACCATCAAGACTGACATCAACCTTGACGACGTGAGCGACGAGGATATGGTCCTCAACACGGCATATTCTTCGCGCATACTCGAGCTCATCGACCGCTACGAGATGCCTTCGCTCAAGCGCAACCTGCGCGAAATCGCCGCTATGACCGGCTCCGAGGCAATCGAGGAGCCTTCCGGCCCCGGAGCGAGCCTGCCCGATTTCGACAGGGTCAGCCCCGAGAAGCTGCTGGAGGCCGCAAGAGCCGGCGGCAAGGCTGCCATACTGCTCCAGGACGGGACGATGTACGCCGCCGCAGGTACGATGAGCTCATCGGGCGCGCCTGAGAGTTTCGCCACCCTGCTCGAAGATGAAAAAATTTCCAAGGTAGGCGCCAAGCTCAAGGCAACCATCCTCGCCCTTGCCGACAAGGGCCTTGAACTCAAGGGTTTGAAGCTTGACACCGAGCTGATGCATTACCTTATCAACCCCGAACGCAGCCACGACAGCGCGAACCTGGTGCGCAGCTACCTGGGCGTGGACATCGAAGACCCGGTCGAGGGCGGCGGGAGCGAAGAACCGAGCCTCTTTGACGAGAGGGAGCGGGAAAGCAGCCGCGACGAGCAGTTCCGCCTCGTGACCGCCCTGCTCCTGCTCGAAGAGCGCCTGAGCAAGGAAATCGCCGCGACGCAGGGGCTGGACAGGCTCTACTCCGAAATCGAGGAGCCGCTCGTGGACGTGCTGGCCAAGATGGAGCGCACCGGCGTGAAGATTGACCTTGGCTCGCTGCGGGAATTCGCCGAAGGCCTGCGCAAGGCGATGCTCGCAAAGGAAACCGAAGTACGCGAACTTGCCGGCGAGCCGCAGCTCAACATCTCCTCGCCCAAGCAGGTCGGCGAGGTCATCTTCGAGAAGCTCAAACTCGACCCGAAGGCCAGGCGCCCGAAGTCAGGCAACTACCCCACCGACGAGCAGACCCTCAGCGAGCTTGCCGACCGCAGCCCCATCATCGGGGCCATCCTCGACTACCGCGGGCTCCGCAAGCTGCTGTCCACCTATATCGAGCCGCTGGGAGGCTACATCTCCCCTCGCGACGGGCGCGTCCACACCACCTTCAACCAGACGCTCACCGCAACGGGGCGCCTCTCATCCTCGAATCCCAACCTCCAGAACATCCCTATCCGCACCGAGCAGGGCCGCGAAATCCGCAAGGCCTTCGTCGCCTCGGGCAGCGACAGCGTGATGATGGCGGCCGACTACTCCCAGATAGAGCTGCGCCTGATGGCCCACCTGTGCGGCGACAGCCATATGCGCGAAGCTTTCATCGACGGGCTTGATGTCCATAAGGCCACTGCCGCAAAGATCTTCCGCTGCCCGCTTTCGGAGGTCAGCGCCGACCAGCGCAGGGTCGCCAAGACAGCAAACTTCGGCATAATGTACGGCATCTCCGCCTTCGGCCTGAGCCAGAGGCTCCAATGTTCTCGCAGCGAGGCAAAGCAAATCATCGACGACTACTTCGCCTCCTTCCCGAGCATACGCGAATTCATCGACGCGAGCGTCGCCTCCGCGCGGGCCAACGGCTATGTCGAGACCATCTTCGGCCGCCGCCGCTACCTGCCAGACATCAACTCGCAGAACGCCAACCTCCGCTCGCTGTCCGAACGCAACGCCGTCAACGCCCCCATCCAGGGCAGTGCCGCCGACATCATCAAGCTTGCGATGATAGGGGTTGACCGTGCCCTGAGCGAACAGGCGCCCGACGCGCGAATGGTCCTCCAGATCCACGACGAACTCCTGCTCGAAGTGCCGCGCGAGCGCATTGAGCAGGTGCGCGGGCTCCTCGTCCGCGAGATGGAAGGAGTAGTAAGTCTTTCAGTTCCACTAACAGTAGAATGCAATTATGGCGAAAATTGGCTCGACGCCCATTGATGAACTCGTGCGCCGCGCGATAATCGGCGACGGCGAGGCCTTCACCAAGCTCTGGGACACCCATATCGAGACCCTCAGGAATTACCTCAAGACATCCTTCAAGCAGCTCGACGACTTCTACATCGACGACATCTGCTCGCGCAGCTTCGAGAAGGCCTTTCGCCAGATAGGCAGCTTCAACCCCTCGCTCAGCCAGTTCTCCACCTGGCTGCGGACCATCGCGCGCAACACCGCCCTGGACGTGCTCGACAGCGAAAACCGCAACCAGCGCAAGCTCGTCTGGATAGATGACGGAAGCGCCGCCGGAGCCGCCATCGAATCCATCGGGGACGAAGGCGCCACCCCGCTCGAATCCATCATCGAGGACGAAGAGGGCGACAAGCTCCGCGAATACATCGAGGCCCTGCCCGAACTCTACCGCGAAGTGGCGCGCAAACGCCTCATTGAAGGTCTTCAGTACAAGGAAATCTCCCAGGAACTGGATATGGAGCTGAACACCGTCAGGACCCGCATCCGCAGGGCCAAGGCAATGATAGACGGAATGAAAAAGGATGAAGACAATTGACTATCTTTGCACTATGGACTACAGCAAGGCTATCGAACTCTATCGCGAATGGAACGAAAAGATCAACGTCATCTCGCGCAAAGACATAGACAACATCTACTCCCACCACATCCTCCACTCCCTGGCCATCGCCGAATACCTTAGGATCCACTACCCTGAGGTCAAGACCGGCACCGTGCTCGATGTCGGGACGGGAGGCGGCTTCCCCGGCATCCCCCTGGCAATGGAATTCCCCGAAATGCAGTTCACCCTCTGCGACTCCATCGGCAAGAAAATCCGCGTCGCCGGCGAAGTCGCCCGCGGCCTGGGACTGAGCAACGTCACTTGCGTCAACGCCAGGGCCGAGTCCCTCGAAGGACCTTTCGACTGGGTCGTCTCCAGAGCCGTCACCAGCCTCGAAAACTTCTACCCCTGGGTCAAAGGAAAATACAGGAAAAGCATCTTATACCTGAAGGGCGGCGACATCAACGAAGAAATCGCCCAACTGCTCAAAAAACACCGCCTCTCCCCATCCGCCATCCGCTGCTGGGAAATCTCCAACTGGCTCAAAGACGAATACTACGCAGAGAAATACGTCGTTGAAATTCG
>JAEDLO010000118.1 GCA_016295245.1 Bacteroidales bacterium
TGGAGGTCCAGTTCGTGGCGGCGGATGGTGCTTTGCTGGACAGTGATGGTGTCTTTCTGGTCACGGATAGTCCTGTCCTTGGCGATGATTTCAGCTTTGTATTCTTCAATTTGAATCTGCTGAACCTCAATCATCTTGTTGAGTTCGCCGATGACGCGGGCGTATTCGCCACCCTCCTTGACCAGCTGGGCATTGGTTTTTTCCAGCGCGTTTAGGCGGGCCTTGATCTGCTTGATGCTGTTGGAAATCGTCTCGGCCTGAGTCAATTGGGCAGAGCCCTTCTCTAGGTCTAAGCGCAAGTCGGCAGCCTTTCCGCTTACCGCAGTAATCTCGTTGAGAATGGCGCGGAGATCTTCATTCTGTTTGATGTACTGCCTCTGGAGGGCATCGCGGCTTTCTCTCAGCTCGCTGATTTCCTGTCGAAGCGCATCCACCTCTTCCTTGGGAGCGACTCCTTCAGGGGTATAGCCGCAAGCCGTGGCCATAAGGGCTCCTGCAAGCAGGGGGAGGATTATTTTGTAAGCGTGCATACAGCGTTCTCTTTAATGAATGTGATTGTGGTCTTGCCCAGGGACCGGTTGCGTTTCATTGCGCCGCTGCCGAGCTCTGCGTTGTGCAGGCTTCCGTCTTCGCCGACGGTGATGGCGAGCGTACGGGGCTGGTATTCGCTGAGCAGGTGGAGGATGTAGATGCCGAATTGGTCAACCTCGATGTAGCCTGCAGTGTAGGTCTTGTCCGAGTCAGAACTCAGGCAGATTGTGTAATCGCCGACGAGTTCGGACTCGGTAGGGAAGACCGTTTCTTCAGCAGTCACTTCCTCTGCCCTTGTCTGAAGTTCCTTGCGGAGCCGGATGTATCGCGCAGTCAGAACCGCTCCGACCGCCAATACCGTCAGGACAAGAATCAGCAAAAGGATATTTTTGTATTTGTTTTCTGTCATTTTTGTCTGCTGAGTACCATAACCGTATCTTTGGCTTCGTTCAGCACCACAGCCTTGTCGCCGTCTGCGACGATGCTGTGAGCGGTGTTGAGCGCTTCGGTGACAGCCTGCTCAACATCCATGCTGCGACCCATCATCCGTGTCATTGCAAGAGGCGAGAATTCAAGCTTGCCGTCCTCGATTTTGTATTCGCCGTTGAAAAGATTGACGCTGGAGTTTCCGTTAACCTTGCCTTCTTCGGTGAAGTTGATGAAAGCAGGGGTCTCAGCTGTCTCGGTGCTGAGTCCCATCGCCTTGTCTATGTTCCACTTGCCCAGGATTGCTTCCTGGCTTGCGTTGCCCTGTCCGGCGCATCCCGCGAGAAGGATTCCGCCCAGTAGTGTCATTGCCATCTTTTTCATTTCTGTTCTGTTTTGTCTGTTTGTTATAATCTCCATATTCGCAGCCTACATTACGCGCCTTTATCTTGTCAATCAGGCGCTTGCCGCGATATAGCTCAATTGTACCAAATCCTGTGCCACCGTTCCAAAGCCTCTTGTGCAGCATCTTGCCGTCGGGATCGCGGTAGTTGATGAGCAGCATCTCGTTCTTGGGGCAGCGGAAGTCGGCGACCATACGGTAGAGCAGGGTCCTCTGCTCGATTTTCCAGTTCACCATCCTGGAGCCCTCATAGCAGTCGAATTTCGTGCGGCAGAAGGTCCAGAACTTGGAGAAGTTGAACTCGTAGCCCTTGCCCTCAAGCCAGATTGCGGAGAGGAGCTTGCCCGGCAGGGTGAGCTTCCATACCTTCGGCCGCCCGCCGCCGATGTCGAAGGCGGAGTCGTTGAGCTTGCGCCCCGTGACTGTGCTGACCAGGTTGCTCGAGGAGAGCCATATCCAGGGCGAGGTGAACGCGCGCCCCCAGTTCTTGTCGGCGTAGCCGTAGCAGTCCTTCGGGCGAACGTTGTACTTGCGGCCGTTCCAGATTACGTAGCCGCTGTAGGCGGTCTTCATCCCTTCGGCGTGCCAGAACATCTCGAAAGCGCCCAGCTTGCGCATCAGGCGGGAGGCGCCCCAGCCGACATTGAAGGCAAGCTGCTTGTCCATTACCAGGCTCCAGGCCATCTCGCCGCTCTGGCACATCAGCTCCTTGCGGGAAGCGGCTTCATCGGGGGTTACGTGCACGATGCCGTGGGTGCCGTCTTCGGAGAGGAAGCAGTCGCCGGCGCTGATGTAAAAGGGGGCGATGCTGCCGACCTCAATGCGCTTCCAGCCGTAGAAGCGGTGCAGCTGTGCGGCGTCGCGACCCCAACAGCCGCACTTGACCATCAGGTACGAGGGACGCGGCTGTTCGCCTGAAGCTGCAGTTCCGCTTGCGCTACGCTTGCCCCTGCGCCTCAGCCCTTCGGTACGGGGGCCGAAGACGGGTTTGTCGGTACCGAGCTCTGGGTTGCAGAGATAGAATTCAATGAAGAAGGATTTCTGCTCACCGGTCTGCTCGTCGTAGCCGGTGAAGGAGTGCCACCACCAGTCATACCCCCTACGGCGTAATGCCTTGCCGAAAATCTGCGGCGCGTTGCGCTTTATGTCGTGGGTGTTGAACATTTATTTCTGTTCAGGAAGCTGGAGGGTGACTGTGTTGTCCCGGAGAGTGTCCCCGATATAGTGGATGATGGCCACTTTCTTGCCCTTGAACTCATCCAGGAACGGCTCGAACGGGCAGGAAATCCAGTGCCACTGGTTAATAAGGTACTCGTCAGTGCCCAGGTCGCGGCGAAGGAAGAAGTGGATCTCATCGACATTGTCCTTCTCTTCCACGTGCACGAGGGTGAAGTTCTGCTTGCGGATGTTGGTGCCGCAGGCAAGGATGTAAAGGTTGAAATGCTTTGCTGTTGTGTTGGGAATAAAGCCCGTGGTCTGGACCATAATTGGCTCATCGCCGAATTCCTCAAGTTCCTCTGTGGTCTTGATGCTGGTTGTGCTGCAGTCGAGTACGAGGGTATCGCAGTCGAAGAGCTTGATGTCTAGCTCCTTGGAAGTATGTGCGTCCTGGCCCTCGATGAGCTTGAAGTATATGGCCGCGCGCTGGCCGTTTCGTGCTCCCTTGAGTTCTGTCTCGTTCACGGTCGGGGTGAGGACGATATCGTTGTCGGTGAGGAAATGGTACTTGGTACCATCCTCGTTCTCGTTTATTATGTTCACAAGGTTTATGAATTCTGCATAGTCTTTATCTTCGACATTGAGGTTGCAGGATACGGTCATAAGGCATGCCAGACAAAGTACGCAGGCTGAATAGATAAAGCGAAATTTTAATCTCATAATGTCTTGTTTGAAAATTCTTACAAAGTTAAAGAATTATTGCGATATTTTGCTTATATTTGAGAATTGAACATTAAACGTAATCCAATTATGAGCTACAAAGTAAGTCAAATCGAGGGAGTAGGTGAAGTTTATGCTGCAAAGCTTGAGGCTGCAGGC
>JAEDLO010000119.1 GCA_016295245.1 Bacteroidales bacterium
GAAATCTTCGTCTTCGATATGGGCAAGCCGGTGAAGATTGTGGACCTCGCCAATAGGATGATTTCCCTCTCCGGCGCGAAGGATGTAAAGATAGCGTTCACCGGCCTGCGCGACGGCGAGAAGCTCTACGAGGAAGTCCTGAACGAAAAGGAAGGCAACCTCCCGACCACCCACCCTAAGATCAAGGTCGCCCAGACCAGAAAATACGACTACGCCACCGCCTGCGAGAACGAACGCCGCCTGATGGAGGTCTCCGAATCCTTCGACGACATGGCCATAGTCAAGGTGATGAAGGAAATTGTCCCTGAATACAAGAGCCGCCAGAGCAAGTATGAGGTGCTGGACAAATAGGGGAGTGAGTGACAAACGATTGAGAAACCGTTGAAAGACCGTTGAAAGACGATTGAGAAACCGTTGAAAGACCCTTGTACTAAATGAAACGCTACTGCCAGACACTCACTCTGAAGGACGACCCTCAGCTGATTGAGAAATACATTCAGGTGCACTCGCAGGTTTGGCCCGAAATCATTGAAGGCCAGCACGCCGTCGGCATACTCTCAATGGAGATTTACGCCAAGGGGAACATATTGTTCATGATAGTGGACACCGTTGACGGGTTTGACTGGGAAAGGGATATGGAAAGACTCTCGAAGATGCCCCGTCAGGCCGAATGGGAAGCTTATGTCAGCCAGTTCCAGGGCTGCGACCCCGATGCTACCTCGGCGGAGAAATGGCACTTGATGGACAAGATATTCGATTCAGAAAGATGAAGGCGCTGGAGAAAAAATATCTGCTGCCGTTCGTGCTGGTCACCACACTCTTCCTGCTGTGGGGACTTGCGAACAACATGACGGACACCCTTCTGGCGGCCTTCAAGCGGATAATGGATATGAGCGACGCCCAGACCAGCCTCATCCAGTTCGCATTTTACGGAAGTTACTTCTGCTTTGCCCTGCCCGCCGCGCTGTTCATCAGCCGGCACAGCTTCAAATCCGGAATCATACTCGGCCTTCTGCTGTATGCAGCTGGAGCAATACTCTTCCTTCCGGCAGCATATACGGCAAGTTACGGATTCTACCTGGTGGCTATATACATAATGGCCGGAGGATGTAGCGTGCTTGAGACGACCGCCAACCCGTATATCCTCAGTATGGGAAGCCCGGAGACGGCGACAAGGCGTCTGAACATAGCCCAGAGCTTCAATCCCATCGGCTCCATCATAGGCATTCTGATGAGCAAGTACTTCATATTGAAGGATATAAGTCTCTATTCCGTCAGCGGGACCTACGCCTCGTTGGGCGTGTTGCTGCTTGTTATCCTGGCAATGATTCTCTTCGTCAGGATGCCGTCCGGGAAGGATACGGAAACACGGACCAGTCTGGGAAGCGCCTTCGGCCGACTCTTCAGGAACCGGCTCTACCGCTATGGCGTGGTAGCCCAGTTTTTCTATGTCGGGGCGCAGATAGGAGTGTGGAGTTTCACAATCCGAATCGTAATGCAGGAGCTGGGAATACTTGAAGCTCAGGCGAGCACGATCTATCTGCTCACCATCATAGGTTTCTGCCTCTCGAGGTTCATCTACACCTGGCTGATGAAATGGATAAGTCCCGCCAAACTGTGCTGCTTGCAGGAGGCATACTCTCCACTGCAATGACTGTCATAGTCGTCGCCGGCGCCGGCAGCGGCTGGCTGCTCATAACGGCCCTGATGCTCATCAGCTTCTTTATGAGTCTGATGTTCCCGACGATTTACGGCTTGTCCCTTGACGGAATCGCCAAATCTGAACACCCGGACGACGCCAAACTCGGGGCGAGCGGCCTGATAATGGCCATACTCGGCGGCGCATTGATTACGCCTCTTCAGGGACTGGTATCAGACAGCAGCACGATATATACGAGTTACATCATCCCTGCAATCTGCTTCGTTGTAGTAACGCTCTTTGCAGCTTATGCGGTGAAAATGAATAAAACAAACTGTTGACATGCCGAACAAGAAAGTATTTGTCAGCGGATGCTACGACCTGCTTCACAGCGGTCACATCGAGTTTTTCATCCAGGCGTCGCGTTACGGTGACCTCTATGTGGGAATAGGTTCCGACGAGACCTATATGGACTATAAGCACCGCAAGCCGATGTTCCCGCAGGAGGAACGCCTCTTTATGGTGAAGAGCATCAAATACGTCAAGGATGCCTATATCAACGCCGGACACGGAGTTATTGACTACGTCCCGACTCTGGATATTGTCAGGCCCGACATCTTCGTAGTCAACGCGGAGGGCGGCAGCGACGAAAAACGCCGTATCTGCGAAGAAAGGGGGATTGAATATATCGAACTGGAGCGCACCCCTCACGAGGGCCTTCAGGCGCGCAGCTCCTCATCGCTGAAGGCCGCGCTCGGCAAGGACGACTCCGCTTCCGCTTCGGCTGAAGGCATACCGACGAGACTAGACCTCGCTGGCACCTGGATAGACCAGCCATATGTGAGCTGCTATCATCCGGGCTGGGCTCTCACTATATCCCTCGAACCGACCTTCGAGGTCAGGGACCGCTGCGGCCTTTCCACCAGCACGAGGAAGATGATTCAGAAAATCTGGCCTGTCAAGCTCCCGAAGATGGACCCGGAGATGCTCGCCCGTCTCGTGTTCTGCTTCGAGAACAACCCGGAGAGGGAAGACGACCATATTTCCGGAGCGCAGGACTCAATCGGCATCTGCGTCCCGGGACTTGCCCGCCACTACTATGACAGGAACTTCTGGCCGGTCAAGATAGAGAACACCGTGGATGAGATGACACTGCGCTTCCTCGAGGACCATATAGTGATGATTCCGCTGGAGCCCCGTCGCCCTGGATGCAGCGTGGTTGAAGGAAAGGATATCACGGAAGAGAAGGTCACGGCATTGGCGAAAGCTGCTGACGACTGCTGGGATGCAATCCTGCGTCACGACCTTGACGGTTTTGCGTCGGCCTACCTCGCCTCATTCGAGGCCCAGACGGCAATGTTCCCGGGAATGATCAATCCTTCCGTCAACGGGGCTATATGCGAGGAGGCAAGCGTCCAGCCATATATAGACAAATATTCAGCTATGCCGGAAGTGCTCGCCTGGAAACTCTCAGGAGCAGGCGGTGGCGGCTACCTGGCCCTTGTCGTCAGTGACTCCAAGGGCTTTGCTGCTGAGCGTAAGGACGCTATTGAAATCCATATCAGAAGGCAGTAGAATTCTTACCGTAAGGCATTGGAATCCATATCGTAAGACAATAAATATTAACAAAATACCATTATGAAGAAAGCCCTTATCACCGGCGTGACCGGACAGGACGGTAGCTACCTCAGCGAATTTCTCCTTGAAAAAGGATATGACGTACACGGCATCATCCGCCGCTCATCAGT
>JAEDLO010000037.1 GCA_016295245.1 Bacteroidales bacterium
TATTGGCTTTGGCTTCAATTGTTTTATGGAGCTCAAGTTGTCTTAAACTCCAGCGCCCCGACAACTCCGAAAAGGAGGCAGAGATAGCACAGGCGATGGAGAAATTTGTGATGGCAGATTATGTTACTGTCGAAGTGCCTGCGGGAAAGATTGCTGTGGTCACTCAAAAAGGCACAAATGACACGATTGCAGTTCTTCCGACGACAGCCAGCATCTTGGCCCCATGCTCATACACACCGGCAGAGACCAAGGCTCTTGGAGATCCGTCGATTGATATTGAAATAGTCTCACCTGCTGGATTTTCATTTGATGACAAAAACAAAAAATACTGGGCATATTACACCCTTGTATTTGAAGATTCGATTGTGGGTGATTATGACTACAATGACCTTGTTCTCAATATCTGCATCGACAACACCACTTCTGCTAAATCACCTACCTTGAATGACTATATAGGCAAACTGTTTGTCAGGCCTATTGCCTGCGGTTCAACCAAGAAAATTGGATTCGGCATGCAAATCGGAAAGAACGGAGAGGAGATATTGCTCACGGAGGATGTTAGAAAAGACTTCTTTAACGGCACGGAAGGTTTCATCAACACCGGAAAGTGGCAGAAGGAGATTATGAAGTTTGATGTCAAAGAGGTTTACACCCAAAACAGTTGGCTAAGCGATATTTACTTCTTCATCCAAGTGGGTGGCACTCGTCTATATGCCGCAAATGCCAACCTCAAGGATAAGATAGTGTTGGATGACAACAAGTGTCCATATGGTATGCTTATCACGTCCGTTGACGGCAATATTGCATATTTTAATTCCCTCACACCGAAGGATAAAGACGCAATGAAAGATCACGGCAGCACCAATTATCAAGATAACATTTTGCGAAAGTGCCGTTCTTGGTGGCTTTACCCATATGAGGGCGTAAGTCTTGACGAGGCCTATTATTACGATGTCAATTCCAAATATAAAGGTTGGCTAGACTGTCTCTTGAAGACCAGTTCGTCAATGTATGAGTTCTGTTATTTAAAAAGATCTGACAAGTCACAAGTATTCCCTTCCGTCAACTTTAGAGAAGACGGAACCCTTGACCCGGAGAAGACTGTGTACTATGGCAATTTTACAAACTAGCTACTGCCTCATCACACACCACAACATAAATAAAACAGGCTTTCCACGATTGGAAAGCCTGTTTTTCGTTCACTTGATTCCTCCCCGGTTATTCCGTTATCCACGACCAGGAAACCCTCAACGAGACGCAGGAACCGAGGAATTATGCCAAGCATTACTGCACCGAGAGGATGAATGAGTAATGGTGCGGGGAGTTACCGTCGATGGTGTATTCCGGCAGGGTACGTTTGCCCCAAGTGTCGGTGCCGCCTACGCCATGGATATTGAGGTCGATGTTGAGGTTGACAAACTCGCCGCGCTTCAACTCGTAAGGGTGTTTCACGTCCAGATCCTCCTCGCCATAGTCCCAGGCGCGGATGCAGAGCGGCTGACAGCCGTCAATGCGCAGTGAATGGTCTTCAGAGGCCAGCGACATCCAGCGCACATCGCAGCGGTTTCCGTTGTCCTGCGGGCGGGCATAATCCACCTGGAACTCAGAAAGCGGCATTGCATAAAGGCCGATGTCGTAACCCTGCTTGCGGTCAGGATAGTTCTCCCAAGGGCCCCTTCCGTAATACTCCACTCTGTCAAAGTCAGGAGTCAGGCGCATTCTCATACCGAATTTTGGAATCAGCGGGATGTTGTCCGCAAAAGGTCTGTAATCTGCCTCAACCTTGATATCACCATTATTGTTGATGCTGTAGCAGAGCTCATATTCCGCCCCGACAGGCAAAGAGAAAAGAAATCTGACACCCGCAATGCCTTTGGTGCGAATAATCTCTGCCGATTTCAGTTCCCGCAACTCGCCCGCTTTCTCCCAGACCGCCGTACGCCCCGCAAAGCCCGCATAGCGCTGATTGTCATTCTCCGGCTTCCAGAAATATGGCTCGAGAGGCGCTTTGAGAATATTTCGCCCGCCCAGTTCAATGCGGGTAATCGCGCCCCGGGAATCAATCTCCACAGAGCCTCTGCCCGTCTTCACCAAATAGCCATCAGAGAGCTTTTTCAACTTCGGAGCCCTGCCGGACGAAGCAAGCGACGACCTGAAGACAAATGGCTCGATAACGAACTGCTCTGAAGCCACCACAAAGCCCCGTGGGGCCCACAGAGTGTCATCCTTGAGCATAGCCTTGACAGTAACGATACGTTCGCCGCCGACAAGGGTCGTATCAAGGGCATAATCAAAATCCGAGACCTCCACCATCGGGTCCATACTCTTCTTCTCTATGAGGCCGTCCTTCATACTGAAATGTATAGGCTGATAGACGCTCTTCACCACATAGAAATGAGGATTCGGCGTGCGGTCCGGAGCAAGAAGGCCATTGAAGCAGAAATTGCCGTCATTAGGCTTGTCCCCGAAATCGCCGCCGTATGCCCAGAACTCATCGTCCTCAAGCTCCAACTTGCCGGAAGGGCGCAGCTTGCCACCATCCTTCGGCTTTGCGATACCCTGGTCCACCCAGTCCCAGACGGCGGCACCCACTATGGTTGAGTCGGCATAGATGACATCCCAGTACTCCTTGAAATTGCCCACAGAGTTGCCCATCGCGTGGGAGTACTCACGGGCTATGAACGGCTTGTCGGTAACCGCCTCGGCCTTCTTCCTCATCTCCTCAGGATAGAGATAACTGTCATCGACGAGAGATGAATATTTCGGAGAACCGTCATAGAAAGGCAGATAAGAAGGGTCAAAGCTCTTCACTTTGTCGTACATCGCCTGGATGTTCGGCCCCACGCCCCCTTCGTTTCCAAGGCTCCAGAGAATGACGCAAGGATGGTTTTTGTCGCGCTCCACGAGCGATTCCGCCCTGTCAACGTGGGCCTTCTCCCAAGCCGGGTCTTCACCCATAACCTTGTTGGCGCAACCGTAACCGTGGCTCTCCTGATTGGCTTCATCCATCACATAGATGCCATAGCGGTCGCAGAGCTCATACAAATAAGGACGGTCCGGATAGTGGCTGGTGCGCAGGAAGTTGATGTTTGCCTGCTTCATCAGCGCAATATCCTTCTCGTATGTCGCGTCATCCACATAGCGGCCCGTTCGAGGATGATGGTCGTGGCGGTTGACGCCTCGCAGCTTAACGTTTTTGCCGTTAATCTTGAAGACCTCGCCCACGCATTCCACGCGCTTCACCCCGAGATGATAGTCAAAGTGTTCCACAATCCCACCTTTGCCGTCGGTCAATTCTATGCTGAACGGGTAGAGTTCAGGCTTTGCGGCTGACCACAGGCGCGGTTGGCGTATTGTATAATCAAGGCTGACGCAAACAGTGTCCCTGACAGCTATGTTCCCCACCTTACCCTCAACGGTTTCGCCATTGATATTCAGGCGGATGCCCATATCCCCGGAGGCAAGGCTGCCCATATTGCAAATCTTAAGCTGAGCGCAAACCGACGCTTCCGAGAAATCCTCGGAAGGGCTTGCCTTCACCCTGTAGTCAGCGATGTGGACAAGGGGGCGCACCCACAACTGCACGGGGCGGAAGATGCCGCTAAGGCGCCACATATCCTGACATTCAAGATAGCTTCCGTCGCTCCAGCGATACACCTCCACTGCAAGGCGGTTCTCCCCTTTGCGCAGATAATTCGTCACATCAAACTCCGCCGGTGACATCGAATTCTGGCTGTAGCCTACCATCTCACCGTTGATCCACACATACATTGCCGATTTCACACCTCCGAAATGGAGGATGACGTTGTGGGAGAGCATCTCATCGCTCACGTCAAAGAAAGTGACGTAAGAGCCGACAGGGTTGCGGCTGGCATAGGCCGTCCAATCCCGGGGAGGCTCCTGTGTAACCTGCGGGCGCGCTCGCTTGAAAGGATAGCCCATATTCACGTAAATCGGCGTGCCATAACCCTGGGTCTGCCAGTTGCCGGGCACGGCAATCTTGTCCCACGCGCTGACGTCATAACCCGGGGCCTCAAAGCCCACGGGGCGCGCGTCGGGATCAGGCGACCAATGGAAATGCCACTGTCCGTCCAGCGACACAATCTCTGCGCATTCCTTCTCGCGCGAAGGCAGTTGGAGTGTGGCGTGATAAGGGAGCTTGTTGATACCGAGCACGGCGGGGTTTTCCCAGTCCGGAACGGCTGTGAGGCTCTGACCGGAAACCGGCATAGAAAGCAGAGCCAAGAGAGTGAAAGTGTAGAATGTCTTTTTCATAATTATGTTTAAAAACCCTCTAATGTAACATATTCTTTCGAATTATTCACATTTTTTTAATCACTTCGTAAAAAGGGCTGGACGAAGTAATCCGCTTTCAACTTGCTATTTCGGCAGATAAAACTGATATTTGCCATTGCTGTCCGCATAAAGACAGAAATGGCGCTATGAATCTAACAGGCTTTATCGACTCGTCCGAAAAAATGATCGGCGCAATCCGGGAAATCGGGATTGTGCCTTTTTTTCGCAGCCAGGTGAGCGGGTGGTCAATCGAAGACCTCACCCACCCCGATGCGTGGTTCTACACTTCCGATGTCCTGGGCCCCTGGGACTGGAAAATAAACGCAGTCCACGAGGGCATCATCTACGGCAGATATCTGTCGCGAAGAGCCGCTTTCGCAACGCCGGAGTTTTACCGCCATCTGATGAACTGGAGGCGTTCGCTGCCGCAGTACCAGTTTGCTCTTGAGCGGGAGCTGGAAGCCAGGACCATTGACCAGAGGCTCCAGAAATATCTCTCCCCGGTCTTGCTTTCAGCCATCCGGGAAAAGGAATCCCTTGAGTCATCCGAAATCAGGGAAATCCTTAACAAAGAAGTCCCGCTGCAGATTCGCAGGAAAGTCGGCGGCCACGTGGAAAAATATCTGATACCCAAGGTCACGAAGCAAGCGGTGGATTTCCTTCTGGGCTACCTCGATATGGGGACCTGGACCGTTATCGGCGACATCACGCGCGTCTATCGCGGCCCCAACTGCGAATACAAGGGCTGGCAGCGCAACACCGTTACCACCCCGGACGCCCTCTTCCGCGTAATCGACAGCCCGTCCGACAACCCCTTCTGGGTCAAATTCATAGAGCCGGAACCCTCCGAGACGGAGCAGTCCGAAAGCATAGATTGCAGCCCTGAAGAATCAAGACAGGCCATCATTGACCACCTTACACGCCTCTACCCCGGACAGCGCAGGCAATTCGAGAAATTGATCTGAGTTCTTACTGCGACTGCTTTGCCCTTTTGAGGGCCAGCAGAGGAAGCAGGGCCAGCAAGGCAATGATGGAGAAGACCAGGCCGGCAATCGTCCCTATGGCAAAGTCGAACCAGAACACTTCCGAAGGGCCGTCAAAGAGGAAAGGGACAAGGCCTATGATTGAAGAAATGATAGTCAGAGCCACAGGAATAATCTTGCTGTTGAAAGCACGGATATAGGCCTTGACCTGATTTTTCGCAAGTTGCTTCTCTCTTAGCAAGGCTGTTACGAGATAAATGCCGGCGTTGACGGTTATGCCGCTGAGCATCACAAAGGCGGCAAAACCTCCCTTGTCGAAAGAGAAGTCAGAAAGACCGAAGACCAGGAATACCCCTATGAACGAAACCGGGATGAGGAAAATGATGGCAAGAGGATAGCGCAGGGAATTGAAATGCACGGCGCAGATCACGAAAATCAGGGCTATGACCAGGAGAATCAGGCCTGCGTACTTGTCTTTGTTGCCGTAGAACCAGTTGTCGTTCATATCCTCTGCCAGATAACCCACCGGCAGGACTTCCCCGTTCATCCAATCCACTGCTTCCTCGCAGTACTTCCTCTCCATCTGCATCGGCCCCATAAAGTTGTAACGGACCGTCAGGGCGTAGGATTGGTTATCCTTCTGTATCGGCAGGGCGGTTTTCTTCTTCTGTATGCTGCCTATGCCCGAAAGTTTCATCTTGCTGTCCCCTACTTCGACACCCACATTTTCCACGTGCCACAAGTCCATCTCATCCTTCACGGAGGATTCCAGACGCACGTTGACATAATCCTCGCCATAAGGAATCGTGCCCACTCTGGAATCGTAGAGAGGCGAACGCAGAGCCAAATAGTATTCATAAGGACTTATGCCCATCGCGGTCAGCGCTTCGAAATCATAATTCACCCTGTATTCGCTCCCCGGACTGTCCCAGTAACCGGTGCCCCAGATTTCTGCGCCGCTCACCCTCCTGTTGGTCTCCAGTTTTGCCACAAGCTGCTCCCCGAACTCCAGGAGGCGGTCATAATTATATCCTGTCAGGGTAATGCCGGAACTCTTGTAGTTGGATACGACATTGTTGTTGAAACTCTTGTCATCTATGCCGTAAACCTGCCAGTTGGCTCCGCCAAAAGATGCCGCCATCAGGATAATGTCGCTCTTGATGATGGTAGGCAGGGCCGTACCCTCGTATTCCGGTTTGAAATACACCGTTATATTGGCGCTCGTCGGAGAGTAGATTCCCGTTTCGAAGCTCTCAATCTCATCTATTCCAGCAAGATAGCCTTCCATCGCCTTCATCACCTCGTTCAGCTGCTGCACGGAGCAGCCCTCCGGCATACCGGCATTGATATTGAGGGACGGGCGGCTCGGCTCACGGTAGAAGTCCGACCTGTCCATCGCCTCGTAGAACAGGGCAAAGCTGGTCCCCAGGACCTTGTCTATCACCTTGCGGTTGGAACTGTAAGGCTTCCAATCGAACTCCTTGGGAATCAGGCAGGTCGGTATTCCGAAGGCAAGCACGAAGAACAATATGAAGAGCCAGCGGTGACGCAAGCCGAAGTTGATATACGAGGAGTAACGCCGGTTCCAGCGGGCGATGCGCCTCATGCTGCGCTGCTTCCGGGCACCGGAGCTGCCGAGATGCACCGGCAGGTAATCCAGAAGGGCCGGCACAAAGAGATACGCCACCAGCAGCGAGACGCAGAGGTTGATGACTATGGCAAGCGCAAATTCGGTCAGGCTGAGCTTTTCCTGTTCGGGGAGGAGAAAAATCACCATCAGGGCGGCGACCGTTGTAAGCACTGCGCTTAGCAGAGCCGGAAATACGCTGCGATTGTGATAGCGGGCATAATGGTCCACCATCACGATGGTATTGTCGATGATGATTCCCAACGACACCGTGACTCCGGCAAGGGTGTAGATGTGGATTTCCAGGCCCACAAGCCAGTACAGGCAAACGGAAATGAAGATATTTACCGCAAGGGTGACGGCCACCACGACCATATAGCGCCAAGACCTGTTGACAAGGAAGGCAAAGACCAGCAGTATGAGCAGGCAGAGCAGGGTACGGACATAAATCTTGTTGAGCTCGCTGCTGATGTGTTCCGACGAATCGTAGTTGACCTTTATGCTTATCTCCTCCGGGAAGTCCTTCCTAAGCTCATCCATCTTGTCTTTTACATCCCGGACCACGGAGACAAGGTTTGCATCCCCGCTGACTCCCACCGCAAGGTTAAGGGTATTGAGCCCGTTGATGCGGAAATAGCTTGACGGAAGCGACTCCTGGTAGCGGAACCGGGCTATGTCGCCAAGCCTCACGATGCGCCCGTCCACGCTCTTGACGGGGATTTCAGCCATATCCGAAGAGTTCTCGCTCCTGAGCTTCAGCGCAAAGCGCTCGGAGCCCGACGAAATCAATCCCAGCATACTCTCGTCATATCTCTGCCGGAAGGCCGTGGCAATTTCATCGGCACTGATGCCCAGGCTTCGGGCGAGCTCATAGTCAAAGGTGATGACCCACTCATAAGGGGTATAGCCGTGGAAATTGACATCCGCCACACCCTTGATTGAGGAAAGGGGATAAATCAGGTTATCCTCCACGAACTTGGCTATGTCCTTTGACGGAAGGCTGCTGAGTATATTGAAGGAAATGGCAGTGGAACTCTTTCTGCCCGTAGAGCTCAGGGAGATGGTAGGATAGGAGCAGGCCTTGGGCAGGGACGGGTAAATGTTACGGATGTACGAGGCTATTTCAAAACGTACGGCCTGCAAGTCCGTCCTGCGCCCGAACTCCATTTCGATGACGCCCCTCTCGCCATACGAGGTGGAAGTGATGGAGCGGCATCCTTTGATATTGGACAGCACACCCTCCAGCGGGCTTGTCACTTCCGCCTCCATTATGCGGGCAGACGCCCCCGGATATGAATATTCCACGCTGATAGTGCGCTCCGGGGCGCTTGGGGCATATTGGATCTTGAGCAGGGAGAAGCAGGCTCCGCCAACCACGGCCGCCACCGCCATCAGCAGCAGCACCGAGAACGACGATATGCCTTTCCCTTTCTTTTCCATCATTTGCCTATCTTTCTTTTATAGATGAAGGCGTACACTGCCGGCACATAGAAGAGGCTGACAAGTGTTCCCACCGCCATTCCGACGATGATTACCAGGGCCATCGGATACTGGAGATCCGCGCCCATATTGCCCCTGCCCAGGAAAGGAGCCACCGACAGGACTGTCGTCAGGGAGGTCATAATTATGGCCTTGAGCCTCCTGTGACCCGCTTCGTGGATGGCAGCCTCCACTTCCCGGCCTTGTCTTGCCAGCTTGTTGATAGTGTCGATTTTGAGGATGGAATCATTGATGACGATTCCGCACACCACCACTATTCCTATCAGGGACATCATATTGATGCCTGCGCCCGTCAGCCAGAGGAAAACGAGACAGAAGCCGAGGTCAATGATAATCTCCGAAAGAATTATGAACGGCTGCACAAGGGATTCGAACTGCGAGGCGAGTATCAGGAAGAGCATAGCCAAGGCTATGAGCAGGACTATGGCCATCTGCCGTATCATCTCCGCATTGGTGAAATACGCGCCGGAGAAGGAGACCTCGTAATCCCCGCTGTCCCGGCAGATGCTTTTCACGGCCTCCATCGCCTGCGGAACTTCAGAGGAGCGGATGTCGATTGCGACCGGGTAATAGTTGCCTTCCTCGCCCGAGACTATGGTCTTGAAATCCTCCTCGAAAGTCTGGCGCAAAAGCTTGCGCAGAGGAATATCCTTTTCCTCGGTATGCACCACGGCCGTCGAAAACAGTTCCTCCATCTCCACCATATCCGTGCCCAGCACCACCGGCACCGTCCTGTTTCCCTGCACGATCTCGAATACGGTATTCCCATTGAGGCTCTGCCGCAGCACTGCGGCAAGTGCTTCCCAACTCACACCATAGAGGCTGAGCAGCTCCGGATCGGCAACATACAGGACATCCTTCTTGACCGGGACACTGGCAATGTCCGCCATAGGCAGGGCTTTGTCCATAGCCTCCACGAGCGGCTTGACACCCTGCGGCAAAAGCTTCTTGTCTGACGAAGTCCGCAGCCTTGCCGTCAGTTCGGCTTCCTTCTCCGCAAAGACCATCTCGAAGATGTTTCCCGAAGTGCCGAACCCGTACACGGCATCCGGCCAGGTGGAAGATATTTTCTCCGCAAAGCGCGACTTCAGGCTCTCCAAACCCTGGGCATCGGCACATTTGAAGTAAATCGAGGCCTCATTGACCGACTGATCCGCGCTGTGGTTCATCAAGAACTGCTGCACTCCCACCATAGAGCTGATCTGTGAGGCATCCCCGCCCGCCAAGTCTTCAAGGGCAACTATGCGCCGGCGGTTTTCCTCTAGGGAAATATGGCTGTTCCAGTCGATTTCCAGTATGGCGTCGGAATATGTGATTGGCGGCAGCTTTGTCTTGGTCATATAATTCAGGCTCAGGGCGGACACGACGCAGCACAGCAGCGGCAAGGCCCAGGAGAGCCATTTGTGCTTCAGGAAGAAGTTTACGCACCTGTCATAAAAACGCAGCCCGGAGCTGAACTCCAGCCTCGCAAGGACGCGGTTCGGCGTGAAGGCTTCCTTGCGGCGGTACAGCACATAGTAGTAAACCGGCAGCAGCACTACCGTGACCAGATAAGATACCAGAAGCAGAACTGTCACAGTAATCGCCTGGTCGAAGAACAAGTCTCCGGCCAGACCGTTCAGAAACACCAGAGGGATAAAAACAGCGCAGGTGGTCAGCACCGAACTCAACATCGCTCCGGACACTTCATTTGTACCCTGAACCACCGCATCCCTGAGTGTATAACCCCGACGCCACCGGGCCGTGATATTGTCAGTCAGCACTATGGTATTATCCACCATCATACCTATGCCCAGGAGCATTCCTGAAAGGGAAATGATGTTGATGCTTATGCCGAGCAGGTAAAGGACGAAGAAGGAGATGACCAGGGAAACCGGTATCGAGAGAGACACCAGCAGCGGAGAGCGCAGGTCCTTCATAAACAGGAAGATGATGAGGCAATCCAGCAGGATGGCTATGATGATGTTGAGAAGGAGATTGCGTATGGAATAATCCAGCAGTTCGGTCTGGTCCCTGGTCAGGGTGAATTCCACTTCGGGATAATCCTTTGCGAATTGTTGCAAAAGCGCGTCCATACTCTTCCGCAGCTTGGACATCCGGGCATCGTTCTGCTTGATGACCGCGAGCGCAAGGGCCTGCTTGCCGTCGGAGCGGTCAAGCCCGGAGGCCGGTGCCGCCTGCTCAACTACGGAAGCCACGTCGTCAATGCGGAATATCTTGTCCCCTGATTTGAAATACACGGCAGCGATGTCATCCCGGTTGGACGCAAAGGAGCGGAAATTGACATTGTAGCGATATTCCCCATCGCGTATCATCAGGTTGGTCAGGCGGACATTCGCCTCACTCAGCGCGCGTTGGAACTCATCCACACTCAGCCCAAGCGCAGCAAGTTTGTCCAGGTCCGGGACTATTAGGATCTCCCTGCGCACGCTGCCGCTTATGTCCACCATAGCCACCTCGTCGAGCTGTTCTATCCTCTTGGCTATCACGTTTGCGGTGAAATCGCTCAGCTCCACGAAGCTGTCATCTCCCAAGCCCCGCCGGGTGACATTGATGAAAAAGGCAGGGATGTCCGTAGCGCTGGCCTTGAGCACCTTGGGGCGGTTGACGCCCGGGAGGGAAGACAAGCTGCGGTCAATCTTTTCATTCACTTCGATGAAGGCGAAATCAATGTTGCAACCCTGCTCGAAATTCAGGGTAAGGGTCGCAGAACCATCCTTTGCCTCCGTATGGATGTCGTCGAGATGGTTTATCTGTATGAGGTTCTGGCGCAGGTTGCGCACCACCAGCTCATCCAGCTCCCTTGCCGACATATCAGGGGCATCCACCTGCACCGTGACATAAGGAATGTCCACGTCGGGAATCAGCCCGACGGGCAGGGACGCTATGCCCACGCATCCAAGGATGACGAGCACCAGGGCTATCATTGACACCGATACGGGTCTGTCGAGCAGTCTGTCAAGCATAGTATTGCGCTATTGGGCTTTCAGTTGTACGGATGAACCGTCTGCGAGATTGAGGTTGCCGGACACTATGACCATATCCCCTTCATTGAGCACAGCAGCCCTGGACTCGTTCGCGACGAGGGCATAACTGTCGCTGTTTGCCCCGAGCAAGCTGACGTACACCCACTCCGCCTTGCCGTCCCGGTAGCGGAACAGCACATCCATATTGTCCCTTATCACCACTGCCGACTTAGGCACCACGAGCATATTGTCCAGATGCTTGTCCACCGTGACCTTGACGTTCATCCCGTCTATCATCGACGCATCCCCGGAAATGTTCGCCCTCACCTCAATCTGGCCGTTTTCGTCTATGCTCGGGTTCACGCTTCTGATCCTGCCGGTGCGTGACTCCCCTTCCGCCTTGCCGAAAGGACGGATTCTCACGAGCTGCCCCTTTTCAACCAGCGGGTACTCCGATTCCAGGATGCTGAACACCACGTCGAAGCTGCTGTCGTCCACTATGGTGCAGAACGGTTTCCCGTCGGTGCTGTCGTAGGCGCGCAGGGATATGTTGGCCAGCTTGCCGGAGATGGGTGCCTTTAGCATTGTGGCTTCCAGGGCGGCCGAAGCTTTTGCGAATTCATTTCTTGCCGAGGCGAGCCCCGACCTTATAAGCGCAAGGTCACGAACCTCCTCCGTGGCCTGCCCTTCGCTTGAATAGCCCAGGCCGGCGAGTACGTCGAGGTAGTCCAGCTCAGCCTTGCGGAGATTTATGCTCGCGGACTCCAGGGCTATCTTCTCGGAAGAGTCATCAAGCCTGGCAATGACCTGCCCTTCCTGCACCCTGTCCCCGTTGCCGAAATTCACCTCTCTGATGACCCCTGAGCCCTTGAAGCTCAGCGAAGTCTTCCTCGCCGCCTCCAGCTTGCCGTTGGAGAGTATCTGGAGCGGGAAGGACTTGCGTTCAAGCCTTATGGCCTCGACTTCGTTGACCGAAGGCTTATATCCGAGTTTTGCGCTCTCATCCTGATTCTCCCGGCGCTGTCCGCAGCCGGATGCAATCAACAAAAGAGAAAGAGCTGAAGCAAATATGCGCGCGTGTATCATAAGCTATGTTTTATTCTGTCATTTCTTCGAAGGAGACATCCAAGTCCCTCCCGTTCACGAAGTCGTAGAGGGTGTAGCGCCTGAGGGTATAATAATACGTCCAGTAATTGTTCAGGTCGTTGACGTACTTGCGTATGGCCTCATCGCTTTCGCTGCGGGCCGTGTTCAGGTCAGTGACGGTGGCGTTGCCGTTGCGGAACTTCTCCATCACCAGCTCGTAGCGTTCCCTGGCGATGGCTTCCGCCCTTCTGGAGACGGAGCACATCTGCCTCTGGTTGTTGAACTGCCCTACTGCCGTGTACAGGGTAATCCTCCTGTCGTTTCTTTCCTGCTCAACGGTAGCCCTGATGACATCTGCCGCAGCCTCCGCTTTCTTGACCTTGCCCCGGCCTTGTCCCCAGTCAAAAATCGGGAAGGAAAAGGTCAGCCCGAGGACCTCCTGGTCGAGGAGATTCTTATATACTGCCGGCAAATCGTCGGAGGTGTTGGTCAATCCAAAAGTGGCATTCAGCTGCATCGTGATGCCACGGTCTGCCTTAGCTTGCTCCACGGCGGCTTCCGCGTTGAGCATATTGATTTCCCCTCCGAGCTCGAAGGAGGAATTCGAACCGGACTTCTCCAGCACCTGGTTATAGTCGATGATGATGTCCGGAAGCTCCTCATCCAGGACAGGGACTATCTCATAGCTCTCGTCGAGCCCCAAAAGGGAATTCAGCTCCATCCTCGCCTTGCTGAGTTCAACGCGGTTCTCGTTGATGGATATGCTGTCGTTGAGCATACGCAGCTCCAGCTGGAGATAGTCATCTCTGGTCACTGTGCCCAGCGACAGCCTCCTCCCGGCAATGTCCAGCATCTTGGAAGTATTGAGGAAATTGGATTCGGCGACGGACAGGTTCCGGCTGGCGAGCATCAGGTTGAAATACAGGTCCACCGCCTTGAGGTTTATGTCTTCAAGACTCTCGATGTAGTTTCGTTTAGCCTTCTCGTACTCTTTCGGGGATATGCGTTTCTCCCATTTGAAGCGGTTATACGCAAATAGCGGCTGCTTGTAGCTCAGGTTGAGGGGCTGGGCATACCAGGAAGCCCGGGCATTGTCCCCAAACTGGTCTATGCGGGTGAGCTGGGAGTAAAGATACAGGGTACCGCCGGTCGCGGTGATGTTCTGGACCGCCTGGAGACCGACGGAGTTCTCCATACTGTAGTTCGGCTTGTAGATAAGGTTACCTGTCTCCGCACTCTGCAGCAGCCTCAGGGAACGGTCGAAACCGCCAAGCGTTCCATACATATACAAGGAAGGAAGACGGCTCGCCTGATATGCGCGCCACGCCCAGTATGAAGACACGAACTCGGACTTCGCCGCCAGGGCAGGAACGGAACGGCTGCGGGCAATGTCAATCACATTGTCCAGATTCATCTCCTGGGCCCCAAGCTCCGCACCAAGGCTGATGGCAAGGAGCAAAGGAAACAAGCGCTTTATTTTGAAGGAACACATATTACAAAATTACGAAATTTTTGTGCTAATTACGGCGTTTGTGATTTAGGCTATATTGAAGAATTCTGGTTTCAGGATAATTGCTGAGAGCGAATAACATATCTCCTTCTATACAAAAGGCGGATATCGGCTCCGACAACACAAAATGCCTGACAGGATTACCGTCCCAAGCGTATTCTATCAAGTGTTTACATTCATACGGCGGATAGCCATCATCACTTCCCTTCAATGGCTGCCCGGAATATAAGACATACACTTTATCCCCATAACCCACCGGTCGGGAAAAGGCCCTTCTCGAGTTGGAGCTGAACGTCTCTCCGTCCTCGGAAAATTCAGGAGCCGCTTCCTGATACCTCTTGACTTCTTTAAGATTCCCATTTTCAATCCGTGAAAAAGATAAAGTCGGAGAGTTTACCATTGCGGCGCAAACTGCCGATTCATCTGGGTTTACCGCATAATGGGTGGAAAGGAGGAATGACCAATACAGGTCATCGGACATCCTTTTCAATTCGGGATAGGCCGGCGCAGAAACGGTCGAACGGCAGGCTCCGTCAAAGCCTCTGGAAGCATACCAGATATCCTTGTTTACCGGATATGCAGCAATGAATCCGCCATCATACAATTGGATGCTTGTCGGCATATCCAGACCTCTTGGCAGGACAAATAGCGTATCCACACAAGGAAAACCGTCGCGCAAAGAGCTATCGAGATTTAAGCGTACGCACGTCACGTTGGAAATATCATAAAGAATCAGGTTCCCGTTATACACGGTTATGTACGGCACAAGGGCTTCCTTTGGCCCCCTGCCTTTACGGAACAAGCCGGTTTTGGAACCGCTTGATATATTTATCACGTCAACGCAATACTTCGAGAAGTGATCTGCAAGAATAAAGTTTTCTCCTGATTTATAAATAAAGCTCGGCTCTTTCAGGTCATACTGATCCAAGGCCTGCTCGCAGGAAGGAGAAAGCTCTTGGACAGGTACCCTCCTGATGGAACTCAAATACCTGTCTTCCTCCGAACAGCCCGAGAGAATCAGAATCAAAAGACTAAAGCTCAACAAAGAAAACTTATTCATATCCCGTTGTTAATATAGACTATCCCAAAAACGTCCTGATATCTACAAAACGCATCCGGCTGATAAGCACATAGATAACCAGCGTTAATTTC
>JAEDLO010000038.1 GCA_016295245.1 Bacteroidales bacterium
ACCTCCCGGAGGTCGTCAGAATCTGCCGCGAGGCGGGGGTCAAGAGCTACCTTACTCTCAACATAGTCCTTTATCAGGAGGACCTTGACGCGATGCGCGAAGCCCTCGACGCCGCAAAGGCAGCGGGCGTGGACGCCATCATAGCCTCCGATATGGCGGCCATCCAGTATTGCCGCAGCATAGGACTGGAGGTGCACATCTCCACCCAGCTGTCCATCTCCAATGTTGAGGCCCTGCGCTTCTATGCCCAGTGGGCGGACGTGGTCGTGCTCGCGCGTGAGCTCAACCTCGACCAGGTTAAGGACATCTACAAGACCATCGTCAAAGAGGGCATCAAGGGCCCCGGCGGGGAGCTCGTGCGCATAGAAATGTTCGCCCACGGCGCTCTCTGCATGGCCATTTCCGGCAAATGCTACCTCAGCCTTCACGCCTACGGCGCATCTGCCAACAGGGGCTCCTGCTTCCAGGTTTGCCGCCGCGGCTACGAAGTGACTGACCTGGACACCGGCAACCAGCTCCACGTGGACAACAAATACATAATGTCCCCCAAGGACCTCTGCACCATAGAGTTTATGGACCGCATCATCGATTCCGGCGTCAAGGTCTTCAAGATTGAAGGCCGCGCCCGCTCGGCCGAGTATGTGAAGAGATGCGCTTCCTGCTACAGAAGGGCGGCGGATGCCGTATGCGAGGGCAGCTATACCCCTGAGCTTGCCGCAGAACTGAAAAAGGAACTTGCGGTCGTGTTCAACCGCGGCTTCTGGGACGGCTATTACCAGGGAGCGTATCTGGGACAATGGAGCGAGGTCTATGGCTCCCAGGCAACCCACCGCAAGGTCTATTGCGGCAAGGTTACCAACTGGTTCGACAGGGTTGGAGTTGTTGAAATCACGGTGGAGTCCACCCCTATCAGCCGCGGCGACAAGCTGATGGCCATAGGCGCGACGACCGGTGTCGTGGAGTTTGAAGCAGGGGAGCTGAGGGTTAACCTCCAGCCGGTGGAGACTGCCGCCAAGGGCGTTCGCTGCTCGGTGATGGTGGACCCTTCAATCTGCCCGGGCGGAAGGCTCAGACGCGGTGACAAGGTTTATGTATGGAAAGAAAACGTCTCAGACGAAGAGCTCGTGAAGAACTCTTAAAGACCTCACATTTATCTGGGACTCAGTATGATAGGAGAGGTAGCGGAGCAGGTTTTCCGCTATCTCTCCTCTGTTTTCTCCGCTCAGCGGATAGAGCAGGAAGTCGGCGAAACTGCATTTCAGCAGCTCGGTAGTCTCCCGGAGTCTCTCGTGGCAGAAAGGCCTTATGTCCTCTTCTCCCGGACGGAAGCCCAGCACGCAGCAGAGTTCCATCAGAAAGCGCAGATGGAAGTTGGAAAAGTCCTGTTCAAGGGCGTCGAGGGTCAAGATGGCTTTCTTGCACCAGTCGTAGAGCTGCTCGTCGCCCTGGGAGTCCTTCACCGTCCGGTAAAGCACTTCCGCCAGAAACATAGTCATCGAGTTCTTGGCTATCCTTGTCCTGATGCCGCTCAAGGGACAGGAGGTGGAAATTGCCTTCATTCTCCAGAGCTCGCTCCTGGGGTTCTCGCACAGCTCCGCCTCGATGATGCTCATAGGCATCAGCAGCGCCTTGCTGCCGCCCCGGGGCACGGAGGTGATGAAACTCCGCCGTCCCCAAACGGGGGTGAGGGCGTGGACGACCAAGCCCTTTTCTCCTACCTTGGTGGTGTTGAGGACTATGAGCTCTGTCTTTCCGTTCATCAGAACTTCTCTATCCTTTCACTCCTGAGCGCCTGGTGAAGGGTGTCGTCGTAGCGGATTCTGAGCTCGATACCGGCCTGCTGGAAATAATAGCGCACTACAATCTCCTCTTCGATGAAAGGCACGATTTCGTCTTTCATCAGGCGGATGTAGGCCTCCTTGTCCATTTCCAGTTTCTTCTCAAGGGCTGAAAGTTCGTCGGAAAGAGTCTGCTCCAGACCGTCCTGGCGCAGTTCCTCCTTCAACTTATCGAAAATCGCCTTTGCGCTTGACCTGTCGTCGAATTCGCGCTCCTTTGCATACTTCACGAAGTCCTCGAAGTCCTCCTCGCTCAGGTGGAAGTCCTTCGCGGCCGGAATGCTCTCGTGTCTGCGCACGAACTCGAGGGCATACTGTTCGAAAATGCCGTAGGCCGCCAGGGCGTAGGTCAGGCGGCTGTAGTTGCGCTTGAAGTCGAGCTTGACGTCAGGGGTGATGCCGCCTCCGTCACGCACCGTCCTGCCGTGGGCGGTTTTGAATTCGGTAGTCAGGGAGTCCGGTATGCTGCCGACGCTGCCGTCTTCCTTGCGGGCGGAGTAGTCGATGGCCTGAACGCAACGCCCCGAAGGAGTGTAGTATTTTGCAGTCGTGAGCTTCAGTTCGCCGCCGTACGGAAGCGGGCGTATGCTCTGGACGAGGCCCTTGCCGAAGGTCCTTTCGCCCATAATTGTAGCCCTGTCCATATCCTGAAGAGCTCCGGCTACGATTTCGGAAGCCGAGGCTGACTCTGAGTCCACAAGCACGATGAGCTCGAGGGAGGTGTCAACAGGCTCCTTCTGGGTGACGACGGTGTAGTTGGATTTCGGGTCACGTCCCTTTGCGGTCACGACTACCGAGCCCTTCGGCACGAAGATAGAAACGATTTCCGCGGCCTCGCCGAGCAGGCCTCCGGTGTTGCCGCGAAGGTCGAGCACCAGGGTTTTCATACCCTCCTTCCTGAGGCGGATGACGGCCTTGCGCAGTTCATCTCCCACGCCGGTGGTGAAGCCGGTCTGGAGGATATAGCCAGTGGTGGCGTCCAGCATCCCCGCATACTCCAGGTCGGGAAGGTGGATGTTTTCGCGCGTGATGTTGATGTCGGTGATCTCCCCGCTACGGAGCTTCTTGATCTTGAACTTGACGGTGGTTCCCGCCTCGCCGCGCATCTTCTCACTGCACTCGCTTGAGCTCAGTCCCGCTACGCTCAGCCCGTCAATCTCGAGGATTTCATCTCCGCAGACCAGACCGTTCTTGCTGGCCGGAGAGTTGAAGTACGGCTCGTTGATGATGACATTACCCTGTAATTCAGGCTTGTAGATTACGGCGCCGATGCCGCCGTAAGTCTTGTTGATCATCATCTTGAGGTCTTCGTTCTCCTCGGCCGGGATGTAAACTGTGTACGGATCGAGGTTCGAGAGCATCGCATCTACGCCCTTCCTTTCTATTCTGTCAACAGGCAGGGAGTCCACATAGGAACTTGACAGCTCCCTGAGGATGGCGGTCTGGATTTCCGTCCACTTGCCGAGTTTGAAGTTATAGGACTGGGCGGCGCAGGCAAACGCTGCGGCCGAGAGGCAGATGCTGAGCAGTATGCGTTTCATAATCTTCATTATTTTCTTGAACTTTTAGCAGGAGCCGAACAGCAGCAGGGCTATACCGGAGAGCAGAATCGCAAGATCCCTGGCCTTTGACTTGATGTTCTGTTCCTTATAGACGAAGGCGCCGAAGAGGAAGGTGATCACCACGCTGCTGCGCCTGATCATCGAGATTACCGAGAGCAGGGCCGTTTCGTCCTTGAGGGCAAAGAAATACACTGCGTCGGAAACGGTGATGAGCACGGCGATCAGAACTATCATCCAGTCAAAGCGGAAGCCCTTGAAGTTCTTCCTGTCACAAAGATAGTTGACCAGCAAAAACACTGCCAGAATGACGGTGATGTAGAGGTTGGACCAGCTCTGGACGAACAGAGGCTCCATAGCCTTGAGTATGTGCTTGTCGTACAGGGCGCTGGCCGATCCTGTCAACACGGAGATGACCATCATCACGATGCCCTTGTTCTGGGCGAAATGTATGCCTTCCTGCTTGCTCGAGCGACTCAGGAGAAACAGGGCGCCAAGCACCAGGACCACTCCCGCCCATTGGGCCACATTGAGCCTTTCACCGAATATGATGATTGAGAAGAAGACCACGAACAACGGACGGCTGGCCTTGATGGTGCTGGCTGTTGTCAGCGGCAGATATTTCAGGGCCTGAAGTCCCGAAATCCAGGATGAGGATACCAGAACGGCTTTGAACATCAGCCTGAGGTGGTCGTTGAGGCTGCCCGCAGAAAGGAAGGGGCAGAGGAAGAGAGTGGTGAGGGCGGTGGACCCGAGAAGAATCCAGAGGACTCCGTTCTTTTTGAGTGACTGCTTCTTCGCTACGTCATAAAGACCCAAAAGCAGGGCCGAACAAACAGATAACCAAACCCACATAATGATTATGTTAGAAATTCAGCGGGCAAAGTTATGAAAAAATAGTAAATTTGTCTGCCTTATGGACAACGAAGGAAAGATCAAGATACGGGGGGCAAAGGCGCATAACCTGAAAAACGTCGACGTGGACATCCCGCGCCGCAAGTTCGTGGTAATCACGGGACTGAGCGGAAGCGGCAAGTCCTCGCTTGCCTTCGACACCATCTACGCCGAGGGGCAGAGGCGCTACCTGAACACCCTCTCGCCCTATGCAAAACACTTTATGGGCATACTTGAAAAGCCTGAGGTTGAGAGCATTACGGGCCTGAGCCCCATCATCGCCATAGAACAGAAAACGACGGGCAACAATCCCCGCTCGACCGTCGGCACCATCACCGAAGTGTCCGACTTCCTGAGGCTTCTCTACGCCAAGGCCGCCACGGCCTACTCGCCCCTGACGGGCGAGGAGATGGTGCGCTTCACCGATTCCCAGATAGTAGAGCTGATAATGGAAACCTTCCGCGGCAAGCGCTGCCTGCTGCTCGCGCCCCTGGTGCGAGGGCGGAAAGGCCACTACCGCGAGCTCTTCGACCAGCTGCGCAAGAAGGGTTACACCCAGGTGCGGGTGGACTCGGTCATCTGCGATCTGAACGATGTGGAGGCGCTCGACCGCTACAAATCCCACTTTATCGAGCTTGTTGTGGACAAACTCAAGCCCGAGGAGGGCGATGACGCGCGCGTGCGCAGTTCCGTGGCTTCCGCCCTGGGCGTGGGCAAGGGCTCCCTCATAGTGATGGACGCCTCCAGCGGCGAGCTCCGCCATTATTCCAAGCACCTTGTGGACCCGCAGAGCGGCATTTCCCTGCCCGAGCCGGCGCCCCACTCCTTCTCCTTCAACTCCCCGGAGGGCTACTGCCCCCACTGCAAGGGCCTGGGCACCGTGGTGGATGTCAATGAGGCGAACATCATTCCCGACCGTCGCCTTTCTGTCGCTGACGGGGCCATCGCACCCCTTGGACGCCTGCGCGAAGGACGCAAGTTCGATCTCCTGCGCTCGATGGCCGCCAGGCACGGCATCTCCCTTTATGACCCGATTGACGCCCTTCCGGACGAGTTCGTAAGCCTGCTGCTCTACGGCTCGGAGGACTACTACAAGGTCGGTGAGGGCATCAACTCCGAGATGCTTACCTGGCCGGGCGTGGTGGATGACATCGAGGACAAGATTGTATGCCCAGTGTGCGGCGGCACCAGGCTTAACGCCAACGCCCGCTGCTTCAAGATAGACGGTAAGGATATCGCGCAGGTCAGCGCGATGGAGCTCTCCGAGCTTTATGAATGGTTCGGGACCCTTCCCGACAAGCTCTCAACTCGCGGCAACGCCATTGCGCGCGACATCCTCAAGGAGCTGCGCGACCGCGTGGGTTTCCTGCTCGATGTCGGGCTGGACTACCTGAGCCTTGACCGCCCCACATCCTCGCTCTCGGGCGGGGAAAGCCAGCGAATACGCCTTGCGACCCAGATAGGCTCGAAGCTCGTCAACGTGATTTACGTGCTCGACGAGCCGAGCATCGGCCTCCACCAGAGGGACAACGTGAAGCTGCTCAACTCCCTGAAGAAGCTGCGCGACGAGGGCAACAGCGTCATCGTCGTGGAGCACGACGAGGAGACGATGAAGGCGGCGGACTGGATAGTCGAGGTCGGCCCCGGCGCGGGACAGGCGGGCGGACGCATCTGCTACAGCGGCCCGCCGCGCCCGATTCACAACCCCATCAGCCTGCCTCCGGCCCGTCGCGAGGGCAACGGCAAGTTTCTGACCTTGAAGGGCGCCAGCGGCAACAACCTCAAGTCCCTTGACATCAGCTTCCCTCTGGGCAAGATGATTGGCATCAGCGGCGTGAGCGGCAGCGGCAAGTCCACCCTCATCAACGAAACCCTGATGCCGATACTCAAGCGCCACTTTTACAACTACAAGGGCGCTCCGAAGCCCTACACTTCTATCGAAGGCATTGAAAACATAGACAAGGTCATCGAAATCGACCAGAGCCCGATAGGACGCACGCCGCGTTCCAATCCGGCTACCTTCACCGGGGTGTTCAACGACATCCGCGCCCTCTTCGAACAGACTCCCGACGCCAAGGTCAGGGGCTTCAAGGCGGGACGCTTCTCATTCAACGTCTCCGGAGGACGCTGCGAGGAATGCAAGGGCGCCGGCATCCAGGTGATAGAGATGAACTTCCTGCCATCGGTCAACGTGGTCTGCCCGCACTGCCACGGCCTGCGCTACCGCGATGACACGCTTGCCGTGCGATACAAGGGAAAGAACATAGGCGAAGTCCTCTCAATGCCGGCAGAGCAGGCCTACGAGTTCTTCAAGCCCGTGCCGAAAATAGCGGGCAAGCTCAAGGCGCTTGTAGATGTAGGACTGGGCTATGTCCAGCTCGGTCAGTCTGCCGTCACCCTCTCGGGAGGGGAGAGCCAGAGGATGAAGCTGGCCTCCGAACTCTTCCGCAAGGCCACGGGCAACACCTTGTATATGCTCGACGAGCCGACCACCGGCCTGCACGCCGAAGACATAAAGATTCTGCTCTCCGTGCTCTCCAAACTTGTGGACCAGGGGAATACGGTGATAGTGATAGAACACAACCTCGACGTTCTTAAGAGCGTTGATTACCTGATAGATATGGGGCCTGACGGAGGCGCCGCGGGAGGCCGTGTCATAGCGCAGGGCACTCCCGAGCAGCTTGCCGCCAACCCCGATTCCGTAACCGGCAAATTCTTGAAAGAAGTACTATGACAAAAATTGAAGCCGCCAGGCAGGAGTATGCAGACTGGTGCCAGGCGATTGGAATTGGCACTCTGCAGGCCCTCAATGAAGCCCTCGACGCAGGGAAGGCCATCCCTCTTATCAACCTTTGCGAAGCCCGCCAGGAACGCAAGTATGCTGAGCTTGCCGACCAGATCTTCTGGAACCGCAAGCGCTGCAGGATAGTGATGATGTCCGGTCCCTCTTCCAGCGGCAAAACCAGCTCGTCCCTGCGCATTGCCCAGCAGTCCAGGGTTATCGGCCTTAATCCCAAGGTGATAGAGCTGGATAATTATTTCGTGAACCGTGAGGACACTCCGCTCGACGAGAACGGAGAGAAGGACTATGAGGCGCTTGGCGCAATGGATATCGCCTTTCTCAACGCCCAGCTCAATGACCTGCTTGACGGAAAGGAGATAGAAGTTCCGAAGTTTGACTTCGTCGAAGGCAAGCGCTGCTTTACCGGCCAGACCCTCAAGCTCGAAGAAAACGACCTTCTGTTTATGGAGGGCATCCACGCCTTGAATCCTGCTCTGACTCCGGAGATCGACCAGTCGAAGATATTCCGTATCTATATCTCCGCCCTCTCTTCGCTTCCGGGAGGCGAGAAGGTCCACAATTCAACTACGGACAAGAGGCTTATGAGGCGCATCGTAAGGGATAACCGCACCCGCGGCATCTCCCCGGAGCAGACCATACTCCGCTGGCCTTCAGTCAGAAGGGGAGAGACCTTGAACATTTTCCCTTACGAGGACAATGCAGACAAGGTATTCAATTCTTCTACCCTTTACGATATCCCTCTGCTCAGGTACTATGTCGAGCCGCTCCTGTGCCAGATAAGCGAGTCGTCACCGGCCTACGAGAAGGCCAGTGAAGTGTTAAGGCTCCTCAAGCTGGTGAACGTGCTCAAGCCTGAAGAGATTGCCGCCATCCCTCCTACCTCGATAATGAGGGAGTTCATCGGCGGTCAGAAACTCTAGTGTGAAATACTGATCGGTTCGAGATCCTCCGGATACTCTTCCTCCTTTTCATTGAAAGGTTCAAGGAAGGGGTTCGTGCTCTTCTCGCGGGCGATGGACGTCTGGGGTCCGTGCCCCGGGAAGACGCGTGTCCGGGAGTCCAGGACCATCAGTTTCTCCATCACCGACCTGATGAGGTCGTCGTACTCTCCCCACTTGAGGTCCGAGCGGCCTATGGTGCCCGCAAACAGGGTGTCGCCGCTCAGCAGGGTCTCGTTCTGCCTTTCGTAATAGCAAACTCCGCCGGGAGTGTGTCCGGGGGTCCCGATAACCTCGAATCTCATAGAGGCTATCTCAACGACGCTGCCGTCCAGGATTTCGGTGAAGCTGAAGCCGCTGTCGGGAACCGGCATTCTGAAAGGCCCGCAGAGCTCGGTGTTGAATTGGAGTATCTTCCTTTCCTCAGGGTGCATATATACGGGTATGCCGAATTCGTCCTGCAAGGACTTTACTCCGAAGATGTGGTCGGCGTGGGCGTGTGTGAGCAGGATGGCCTCGGGCTTGAGGCCGTTTTCCGCGAGCATGGTGTGGAAATGTTCCTTTTCGCGCTCTGTGCTGAAACCCGGATCGACGATGGCGCAGCGTTTGTCGTCGTCTTTCCAGACGGCCATCGTGTTCTCCTGGAAGAGGTTATAGCTTGCGTGGATTATCTTGAGCATATACTTTGATTGATGATGGGGGCAAAAATACGAAACTTTGTGCTAAATTTGTAATGATATACACGCCACGATGCATATAGGAATAGCAGGAAATATCGGAAGCGGAAAGACTACGCTTACCGAGATGCTGGCCGCCCACTACGGCTGGACTCCGAAATACGAATCGGTTACATACAATCCATATCTGGAAGACTATTACAAGGACATACCCCGCTGGTCCTACAATCTCGAAACCTACTTTCTCGCCCAACGTTTCCAGGACCTGCTGGACATCTCCCGCAGTGACGGGGTAATAATCCAGGACAGGACCATAATGGAGGGTGTACATATCTTTGTCGCCAACAATTACGATATGGGCAACCTCTCGCAGAGGGACTACGAGACCTATATGCAGCTCTTCAACCTGATGATGTCGATGGTCCGGGAACCGGACCTGCTGATTTACCTCAAGTCTTCGGTTCCCCATCTTGTGTCCCGCATCCAGCAGAGAGGCCGCGAATACGAGCAGAGCATCAGCCTGGATTATCTCGCCGGTCTGAACGAGCGCTATGAGAGCTGGATTGGCTCCTATCAGGGCAATCTCCTGATCGTGGATTCGGACTCACTGGATTTCAAACATAGGCCGGAGGATTTCTCCCAAATCACGGATAAGATTGATGCTCAGTTATTTGGTCTATTCAAATAATTGCTAAATTTGTAAGATTTAACACGATAGATTGAAATGCACATCGCAATAGCTGGAAACATCGGTAGCGGAAAGACTACCCTTACAAAGATGCTCGCAGCCCATTATGGCTGGACCCCTAAATACGAATCTGTTGACTTTAATCCATATCTTGCTGATTTCTACGAGGATATGGAGAGATGGTCATTCAATCTCCAGATTTATTTCCTCAACAAGCGCTTCAAGGATGTAGTGGATATCGCCAATAGCGAGGATGTCATCATCCAGGACAGGACCATCTATGAGGATGCCAGGATTTTCGCTCCCAATCTCCACGATATGGGCCTGATGTCCAGCAGGGACTTCGAAAACTACTCCGACCTGTTTGACCTGATGATGTCGCTGGTCGGCAATCCTGACCTTCTGATTTATCTCAAGTCCACCGTGCCGAATCTGATCGCCCAGATTCAGAAAAGGGGTCGCGACTACGAGAAGAGCATACGCATCGACTACCTGTCCGGTCTTAATGACAAGTACGAGAAATGGATCAGCGGCTATAAGGGCAGGCTCCTTGTCATCGATGCCGACAACATCAAGTTCGGCAACCGTCCTGAGGACTTCGAGAAAGTGACAGATATGATTGACGCCGAACTCTACGGCCTCTTCAACCAGAATAACCTTTAAATCATAACCAATATGGAAAATAAGAGAATTACCATCATTGATTTTGTAGAAAAATACACGGCAAAATACGACAAGGATACCTTCCTCCGCGAAAAGGTTGACGGCGTCTGGACCGAAACCAGCTACGCCAAGACCCGTGAGGAGGGCCGCATCCTCGCAGCCGGCTTTATGGCCCTCGGCCTGGGCAAGGGTGAGAAGGTTTCCCTCATCTCCGAGGGCAAGAACCTCTGGGTCCTCACCGAGCTTGGCATTCTCTATGCCGGCGGTGTGAACGTGCCTCTTTCCGCAAAGCTTGAGGAGACCAACGACCTGACCTTCCGCATCAACCACTCCGATTCCCGTTTCGTAGTATCTTCAAAGCAGCAGCTTTCCAAGGTCAGAAGGGCTATCCCGCAGTGCCCTAACGTGGAGAAGGTGATTGTCTTCGAGGATGTTGAGCTTCAGGAAAACGAGATGTCCATCAAGACGCTGCGCGAAATGGGCGTGAAGTTCCTCGAGGAGCATCCGGGCGAGCTCGAGAAGCGCATCGCCACCATCGGCCCTGACGACTACGCCAACATCAGCTACACCTCGGGCACCACAGCCGACCCTAAGGGCATCCTCCTCACCCACAGGAACTACACTGCCAACGTCGAGCAGGGCAACTCCGTAATCTCCATTGACCGCGGGGACGTGATGCTCATTCTCCTGCCTCTGGACCACTGCTTCGCCCACGTCGCCGGCTTCTATACTATGATGTTCCACGGCGGCAGCATCGCTACCGTTCCTGTAGGCAAGAACCCGCTCGCCACCCTTAAAAACGTGCCGGGAGCAATCAAGGAAGTGCGCCCTATGGTGATGCTTTCCGTTCCGGCCCTCGCCCGCAATTTCAAGAAAAATATCGAGACAGGCGTGAAGGCCAAGGGCCCGCTCGTGGAGAAACTCTACAACTTCGCCCTCAACAACGCCATCAAGTACAACAAGGAATACTATAACCGCGGCGGTTGGCGCAAGCCTCTCGTCGCCCTGTTCGACAAGCTCGTCTTCAAGTCAGTAAGGGAGAACTTCGGCGGCAGGATGAAATTCTTCGTAGGCGGCGGCGCCCTCCTGGACATCGAGCTTCAGAGGTATTTCTGCGCCATCGGCATCCCTATGTTCCAGGGCTACGGCCTTTCTGAGGCTACCCCTATCATCTGCGCCAACTCAATGGGCCACGCCCGCTTCGGCTCATCAGGCCGCATCGTGCGTCCTATGGAATGCGTGATTCTCGACTCCGAGGGCAAGGAAGTGCCATACGGCGAGAAGGGAGAAATCGTGGTCAAGGGCGAGAACGTGATGGCCGGCTACTGGAAGAATCCTGAATCAACGGCCAAGACCGTCGTTGACGGCTGGCTCCACACCGGAGATATGGGCTATATCTGCCCTGAAGACCACGACTTCCTCTATGTAACAGGCCGTTTCAAGTCCCTGCTGATCAGCGCAGATGGCGAGAAGTACTCACCTGAAGGCTTTGAGGATTCCCTCACCGACGGCTCTAAGTTCATCGACCAGGTGATTCTCCACAACGATATGAAGCCATACACCATCCTCCTGCTCGTCCCTAATATGGACGCCCTCAAGGAGTATGTCAAGAGCCAGAACGCCAAGCTCGATCCTCAGAGCGTTGAGGCAAAGAAGCTGATGCTTGACAAGCTCCAGGCCGAGATAGACAACTACAAGACCGGCGGTTCCAAGGGCGGTATGTTCCCTGACAGATGGCTTCCTGCCGCAATTGCAGTGCTCCCTGAGGCCTTCACCGAGCGCAACGGCCTTGTCAACAGTACGATGAAGATTGTCCGCGGCAAGGTGGAGAAGTATTTCGCCGACAGGATTGACTACGCCTACACTCCTGAAGGAAAGTTGCTCTATAACGAAAAGAACCTCGAATCACTGAAATAATCTTTTCACATAACCACTAATAATACCTATCCCAATGGCTAAAAAAATCAATATGGTGGCAGTTGTCACGATGTGTTTCATCTTCGCGATGATCTCATTCGTGACCAATATGGCTGCTCCGTTCGGAAATATCTGGAGCTACCGCTATGAGTGGGCCGGTATGGCCGGCAACCTGATGAACTTTACCGCCTACCTGTTTATGGGTATTCCGGCAGGCAATATGCTCATCAAGTACGGCTACAAGAAGACCGCCCTCATCGCCCTTGTCGTGGGCATCGTCGGTCTCGGCATCCAGTTCCTCTCGAGCATCGTCGGCGCCGGCGTAGAAGTTGTCGGCTCCGGTCAGAGCGCAATCTGCCTCAACCTGTTCATCTATCTTCTCGGAGCCCTTGTCTGCGGATTCTGCGTATGTATGCTCAACACCGTGGTCAACCCTATGCTCAATCTTCTGGGTGGCGGCGGCAACACCGGAAACCAGCTCATCCAGATCGGCGGCACCTGCAACTCCCTGGCAGGCACCCTCACTCCGATGCTTACAGGTGTGCTCGTGGGCACACTTTCGGAGCAGACCTCTATGTCTGACGTGTCTCCTCTGGTAATCGCAGGTATGTGCATCTTCGCAGTCGCCTTCATCATCATCTCCTTCGTCAAGATCGTGGAACCTCAGGGCGACCTTAGCACCGTCACCTACGAGAAGAGCCCTCTGGCCTTCCGTCACTGCACCCTCGGCATCATCGCCATCTTCTTCTATGTGGGCATCGAAATCGGCATTCCCGGCGAGCTCAACGCATACCTTAGCCATATGACCGACGCAGCCGGCAACCCTGTCAAGGGCGCCGCTGCCGTTGCAGGTTCGCTCGCGGCCCTCTACTGGCTGCTGATGCTCTGCGGCCGCTTCCTCTCATCTTTCATTTCAGGCAAGATCAGCACCCGCACCCAGATGATAAGCGTAACCAGCGTGGCCGTGCTCTTCGTGCTCATAGCCATCATCCTGCCTGAGAGCGTGTCGATGAACATCAAGGACGTTGACGTGCCTGTCAAGTGCGTGTTCCTCTTCCTCTGCGGTATCTGTACCTCAGTGATGTGGGGTGGCATCTTCAATCTCGCCACAGAGGGTCTCGGCAAGTACACCGCCAAGGCTTCCGGCCTGTTTATGACTATGGTAGTGGGCGGCGGCGTGATGCCGTTCATCCAGGATGCCATCGGCCGCAGCGCCGGCTACATCACCCGCTACTGGCTCGTGATAGCTATGCTTCTCTACATCCTTTATTTCTCAATCTGGGGAAGCAGGAACGTAAATAAGGACATCAAAGTTGACTGATATGCTCAAGGATAAGAAATACGTAGTCGGCGTCGATGTCGGCGGACAGACCACCAAAATCGGCGTTACTGATGCCATCGGAAACATCAGCGCCAGAATAGTAATCCGCACAGACATTTACGGCGAGGATGCGGACGCATACCTCAAGGCCCTTTCAGACGCCATCCTCTCCTGCATCCAGCAGGCTGATGTCGAAGGCGCAGTGAAGGGAGTGGGCGTAGGTGCCCCCAACAGCAACTATTACACCGGCGAAATCAGCAATGCCGCCAACATCGCCTGGGCCAACAACACCACAGTGAAGTTCAGCGAGAAACTTTCGGCGCTGCTCGGCGGTCTGCCGGTTTCCCTGACCAATGACGCCAATGCCGCCGCCATCGGCGAGATGGTGTACGGCTCCGCCAAGGGAATGAAGGATTTCATTATGATAACCCTCGGCACCGGCGTAGGCAGCGGCATCGTCATCGACGGCAAGCTGCTTTATGGCCACGACGGCTTCGCCGGCGAACTCGGCCACGTAACGGTTGACCGTTCGGAGAAAGCGCGTCTTTGCGGCTGCGGTCACAAGGGTTGCCTCGAGACATATTGCTCCGCCATCGGAGTCGCCAGGACGGCACGCGAGTGGCTTGACACCACCGACGAGCCTTCTTCGCTGCGCTCGCTCGAATCCATCTCCTCAAAGGACGTCTATCAGGCTGCCCAGGCAGGGGATGCCCTCGCCCTGCGCGTCTTTGATTTCACCGGAAAGCTGCTCGGCCGCAGTATGGCTGACTTCGTGAAGTTCAGCGCACCTGAGGCCATCGTCCTCTTCGGCGGACTGACCAAGGCTCGTGAATTCTTCTACCTTCCTATGCTCAAGGAGATGAACGACAATCTCCTTCCTATCTGGCAGGGCAAGGTGAAGGTGCTTTTCTCAAGCCTGAGCGAGTCTGACGCGGCCATCCTCGGTGCTTCCGCCTTAGCTTGGTAATATTTCAAATCAAACAGAATAATAAAAATGAAAGCAACAAAATTCATCTCAATCCTGGCGCTTGGCCTCGGCCTTGTCGCCTGCACTTCAAACGGTTCTTCAGATCTTCCTAAGGAGTTTGCTCCAAGCAAGGCTCAGGTTGACTCTGTAAGCTATCTCCTCGGTATCAACTTCGGAAGCTTCCTCAAGGGATACAACTTCGGCTCGGACCTCAACTACTCTGAGATTGTAAAGGGTATGAAGGATTTCGTCAACGCAAAGGGTGACTATCGCGATCCTGATTTCGACCAGCAGTTCAAGATCAACCCTAACGCTATGAACGAGGCCTTCAACTCTTTCCTTGAGAAGAGGCAGAACGCTGTCCTCCTTGCCAACAAGGAGAAGAGCGAGAAGTTCCTCCAGGAGAATGCAAAGAAGGAGGGAGTTCAGACTACCGAGTCAGGTCTCCAGTACATAATCGTTGAGCCGGGTAGCGACGTCAAGCCGGGCCCGGAGGATACCGTTACCGTACGCTACAAGGGAACCACCGTTGACGGTGTCGTATTCGATGAGGTTGCCCCTGACGCTGAGCCTATCAGCTTCCCTCTCAACCAGGTCGTAAAGGGCTGGACAGAGGGCCTTCAGCTTATTGGCGAGGGTGGAAAGATCGAACTCTTCATCCCTTCACACCTCGGTTACGGAGAGCAGGGTAATTCTGCCATCGAGCCTAACTCAGCACTCATCTTCACTGTTGAGCTCGTTAAGGT
>JAEDLO010000039.1 GCA_016295245.1 Bacteroidales bacterium
TCTTGGACTGAGCCTCTTCTGCCTGAGTTTCCTGGGCCTGAGGCTGCTCCTGAGGGTTTTCCACCTCGTTCTTTATTGTATCTTCTGCCATAATTTTCGTGTTTGTTACCATACAGGGATTCAAATCTCCTGCCAGTGACAAATTGTCATTATTTGAAGACCTTGTCGATTTCCCTGATGGTTTCAGGGAGGGCGAAGATGGCTACCCTGTCGTAGGCCTCTATGCAGGTGTCACCCACCGCGATGAAGGCCTCGCTGCCGCGCACCACGCCTGCGATGATGGCGTTGCGCGGGAATTCGACGCTCTTGAGAGGGCCCTTGGTGATGGCCGAGCCGGGAGCGACGGTGTATTCGATGACTTCGGCGTTGGTGCTCGTCATATAGCGCACGAACCTCGCCCTTCCGGAGAGGGTGAACTTGAATATTCGGCTAGCCGTGATGAGTTTCTTGTTGATTACGTTGTCGACGCCCATTTCCTCCGCGAGGCGTATGTATTCAATGTTTTCGACTTCGGCCACTGTCCTGTTCACGCCGAACTTCTTGGCCACCACACAGGAGAGCACGTTGGTTTCGTCCTTGCCGGTCAAGGCGATGAAAGCGTCGTACTGGTGGATGCCTTCGTCGAAAAGGAAGTCGGAGTCCTTGCCGTCTCCGTTGATTACCTGGACGGCATCAGGAAGGGTTTCGGAGAGCTCGATGCAGCGCCTGGTGTCCTTGTCCACGAGCTTTACCTTTATGCCCTGGCGCACCAGCGAGGCGGAGAGCATCGCGGCAATCGAGCTGCCGCCGAGAATGAAGACGCTGCGGACGGCGATGTTGTCCTTGCCGAAATAGCCATATAGGGCGGGAATGCCTTCCCTTCGCGAGATTGCGAACACGAGGTCGCTGAAGTGGAATTTGGTCTGGGGAGTAGGGATGATGGTCTTGCCGTCACGCGAGACGGCGAGGATGCGGAACTCCTGAAGCTCGCTCGGCTTGACGGTGGTGATGAATTCCCCCAGGGTCATATCCACGATAGGGGAGTCTTCGTTGAGTTTGAAGACCGCAATCTGCAGCTTGCCCCTTGCGAAGTCCATCGTGTCTGCGGTGGAACTGTGTTTGAGGAAGGCGGTGATTTCGTCGGCGGCTATCCTCTCGGGATAAATCAGCAACTCGATACCCAACTCCTTGAACAACAGTCGGTTTTCGGCGGAGAGGAACTCCTCGTTGTTGATGCGCGCGGCGACCTTCGCTGCCCCGATGCGCTTGGCGAGCAGGGCTGCGACAAGGTTGATCTCCTGGGCCGAATAGGGGTAGACGGCGATGAAAAGATCGGCCTTTCCGACGCCGGCCTCCTTGAGTGTCTGGATTGAAGATGGGTCTCCGAGGAGAGTCTCCACATCCGAGTCGGCCGCCAGGTCGGCAAGCCTTTTCTCGTCGTTGTCTATGACAGTAATCTCATTGGCCTCGGCCCTGAGCATCCTTGCAAGGTGGGCTCCTACCTCACCTGCACCATCAATGACTATTTTCATATCTTCTCAAATAATCAAATATTCCCTTTCCCCGCAGCAACGACTGCAATACTATGCTGAAGCGGCACATCACAGGTCCCTTGATGAGCGAACGCCCAGCCTTGAGCGGCCTGCGGTAGCGCCTGTACTCGTGGTGGGCGCGGAATACGGCCTTGAATGCCTTGAACTTTCCGCTGAAGAGGTAAACCAACGCCGATGCGTCGTCGCATAGGATCCTCAGGCAGATTACAAGCCGTGCATGCAGGGCATTGTAGCAGTACGGCAGGTTCTTGTGGAGCATCAGCAGCCCGTTGCGGTAGTTGAGCATAAGTTTGTAGGGCGAAGTCTGGGGGAGCGTCCCTCCTCCCAGGTGGTACACCACGCTTTGCGGCACCACCCTTACCTTGTAACCCTCCCGCCTTGCGCGGAAACAATAGTCAATCTCCTCCATATGGGCAAAGAAGCGCTCGTCCAGCCCACCAATGGACTTCCATAGGGAGCTTCGCGTCACCAGGCAGGCGCCGGAAACCCACATCAGGTTCTTGACGGTATCCCATTGCCCCTCGTCCTCCTGCGTGCGTGAAAGCACTCTTCCCCTGCAGAAGGGATATCCCAGGCGGTCGAGGTAGCCACCGGCGGCACCGGCGTATTCAAAGCGGGAACTGCGCTCATATCCCCCTTCTGGAAGGGGAAGCAGGGCGTGCAGCTTCGGACCGCACACTCCGCATGCCGGGTGGCTGTCCATATAGTCAATCAGCGGCTTAAGCCAGCCTTGCGGGACATCGATGTCCGAGTTGATGAGGACAATATACTCTGTCTGTGGGCAGTCTTTCAGCACCTGAGCGACAGCTCGGTTGTAGCCGCCGGTGAAGCCGAAATTCTTTTCCAACTCAATGCGGCGCAGCTCGGGAAAACGCTTCCTGAGCAGCTCCGTCGAACCGTCAGTGCTGGCATTGTCGGCAACAACAAGTTCTGCATCCTCTCCCTCAAGACTTTCAAGAAGGGATGGCAGGAAACTCTCCAGGTAGCCGGCAGTGTTCCAGTTGAGTATGATTACAGCGGTCCTCATCGTGGTCAAAGGGACTTAACTGCAGCAACAGCCTCCCTTGCCTTCACCGTGGCAGTGACCTTCTCCTTCGCCGTGGCAGTGGTGGCCCTCGCCTTCGCCGTGGCAGTGGTGGCCCTCGCCCTCACCGTCGCAGCCGCAGTCTCCGCCGCAATTGCCATCCTTGCAGCCGCCGTTGCAGTGGCAGCCGCCCTCCTTAGGGAGGAACTCTCCGTGCAGGCCTTCAGTCAGCTCCTTCTCGGTGGCTGCGCGTACGCTCTCGACCTTGACGCTGAAGTTCAAGGTTTTGCCTGCCATAGGGTGGTTGAAGTCCATAGCCACGCTGTTCTCGCCCACTTCGGCTACGGTGCCCTGGACTACCTGTCCCTGGCTGTTGAGCATAGGGATGATGTTGCCCACGACGAGCAGGTCCTCGCGGATTTCTCCGCCGACGCTGAAGGCGGTCTTGGGGATGTCGATTTTGTATGACGGGTCGTATTCGCCATAGCCTTCCCCGGCGCTGAGGGTGAATTTCACTTCGTCACCCGGCTCCTTGCCCTCGAGGTATTCCTCAAATTTTGGGAGGAGCATACCGAAGCCCTGGATGTACTCCAGAGGGGCTCCCGGCTGGGACTTGTCGGCGATATTGCCTTCCACTTCAAGTTCGTAGCTGACAGCAGCTACCATATTCTTTGTAATTTTCATATCTGTTTTTTTGTGTGTTATCCGCTGAAGTCAACGTTTGAAAACGCTAAGGTAGGAATAAGTTTTGACATACACGAACGGCAGTCGTCGCCGCAGGCAATCAGTCCCTCCCAGAGGCTGAGGAAATTGCCGGTCATCAGCATCTCGCTCAGCGGAGCGACAATCTTGCCGTCGCGGAAAGCGTAGCCCTCAATGCCGTAGGAGAAATCGCCCGTCGCAGGATTGCTGTTGCCTCCGTTGAAGTCGGTGATAAGGATACCGTCCCCACAAAGCTTCATAATGGCGTCGCGGTCCAGGCCGGCTTTCGGCCAAGGCAGCACCTTCGGCCTTGTGGCCTCCTCGATGGTAGCATCCATCCCGAGCTTTCCGGACATATAGCTGTTGATGAAGTAGCTGCTGACTACACCCTTTTCGACAATTGGCATATCTTTGGTCGCAACTCCTTCTGAGTCAAAGTATTTCGAGCAATTCTGGCCCTTGATGCGTGGCAGGTCTACGATTGTCAGGCCTTCCGGAAGGACTTTCTTTCCCAGGCTGTCCATCAGGAAAGAGTTGTTCTGCTGGAGGGCGTAGCCGTTGATGGCGCGCAGTAGCGGGGATACGAGCTTTGATGCGACGCGGCTCTCGACGACGGCGTTGTAGCGGCCGCTCTCCAGAGGCTGTGCGCCCACTTTTCCGATGGCGTTATCCAGGGCCTTGGCCCCGCAGCTTGCGGCCTTGAGCTCGCTGAAGCGTGAAGCGGAGTCCCAGTCATAGCTGCTGTATTTCTCCCCGTCGGCTTCGATGGTGACCTCCACCCCGTAGTCGAAGGAGTTCTCGCTGTGGAAGCAGCGGAGGCCGTTGGTGTCCATTATCAGGCTGTCATAAATGCTGTCCGAGTACTCTCCTTCTTCTGAAATGAGCTTCCAGTCCCCGATAAGCTCCCTGTCGCCAGTGATGCAGGCGGCAAGGGCCGTCTTTCGGCGTATGTCAGCGGTAATGTTGGGATAGAACGGGTCCAGGAGCTCGAGTTCGTTGCCGGTGGTGGCGTCCTTGACGGTGCGCTCCGGCTCCGGAAGCTTGCGGCAGGGGTCCGGGGCGAGCATCCTCACGATGTCAACTGACTTTGCGATGAAGACGTCAAGGGACTCGGAGTCGAGCTTGTTTGTCGAGAACGAGCCGAAGCGTCCGTCCACAAATAGGGCAACGCTCAGGGATCTGTCCGCGCAATGGGTGACCTTGTCAACCTCCCCGTTGAGGGTGGCGATGAGGTCTTCCTCGCTTTTTGAGATGCTGACTCTGGCCTGCTGGGCTCCGTGGCGCCGGGTGAGTTCCAGACAGAGTTCTGCGGTCTGTATTTCTGCTTGTGTTATCATCTTCTATTCTCCTCCTACTGTTAGGTTTTTGACAAGAACTGACGGCATTCCGCAGGAAACCGGCACGCTCTGCTCCTTGCCGCAGGTCCAGGTGCCCGGGTCAACGGACAGGTCACCGGCTACAGCCTGGATGTCCGCGAGGGCCTGGGGGCCGTTGCCGATGATGTTGATATCCTTTACAGGCATAGTCAGGCGGCCGTTTTCGATGAGCGAGCCGCTCTGGACGAAGAATGTGAAGTCGCCTTCTCCTATCTTGACCTGGCCGTTGGCGAACTGATCCACGTAGATGCCCTTGTCAACCGAGGCGATGAGGTCTTCGAGGCTGCCGTCAGTGCCGCTTTCCATATAGGTTGCGCGCATACGCGGGATGGGGTTGTAGCGGAAGCTCTCGCGGCGTCCGTTGCCCGTCGGGGCGACGTTGTACCAGGCTGCGCTGATGCGGTCGTGCAGGAAGGATGTGAGGATGCCGTCCGTGACCATATAAGTCTTCTGGCCGGCAACGCCCTCGTCGTCGTAGTTGCAGGCACCGCGGTTGGCCGGGAGGGTGCCGTCATCAACGATGTTGATGCCCTTGCGGCAGATGCGGCTGCCCATTTTGTCGCTGAAAACGGACTGCCCCTTGCGGTTGAAGTCGGCTTCGAAGGCGTGCCCCATTGCCTCGTGGAGCAGGATGCCGGATGCGCCCGCACCCATCACCACGCTCATCTTGCCGCCCTTGGGCCTTCTTGCCTCAAAGAGCTGGTCCACGCCGTCGATAGTCTTGGAGACGAGGTATTCCAGGTTCGCGTCGGAAATCATCTCGCTGCCCTGGCGGAAACTCAATCCGGCCTGCTGCTTTTCTATGCGTTCGCCCTGCTTGAAGACGGCGCTGACCGAGAGACTGCCCAGAGGGCGGGTGTCGCTGCTCAACTCCCCGAGCGAATTGTACATCAGGATGTGGCTGATGGAATAAGAGAGCGTCGCCATTACCTTGATTGCACGCGGTTCGCGCGTAGTGATGGCTTCGCCTATGCGTTTGAGGAAAGGCACGAACTCCGAAACGGCGGCAAGGCTCCAGTCGCGTTCCATAGGGTAGAAGTTGCCGGCGGGGATGCCGCAAGGGGGCAGCGACAGGGGAGCGGCGTTGTTTGAGGCCTGGGAGATGGCGGCAGCTGCCTTCGCCGCGCTCAGAAGGGAGCCGAGGTCAGTGCTCTCAGAATACGCATAGCCTGTCTTCTCGCCCTTGAGGACGCGGATGCCGCAGCCGTAGTCGATATGGTGTCCGCCGGAGCTGACCTCTCCGTCGCGCAGGAGCAGGTTGCTGTAGGCTGTGTCTTCAAAATACAGGTCGCACCAGTTGCCCCCGCCGCGCAAGCCTTCCGCTATGATGCTGTCAAGCTGCGGGATGGTTAGACCGAATCTATCTAAATTACTCATCGGGATGTACCAGTTTCCGTATCAGACGGAATTTTTCGTTGTCTTTAATGCTGATCAGGTGGTCAGAACCTTCGGCTACCACCTCGAAAGGGGTTTGGGAGTTGTCCGCCAGCACCCAGCGGTCGCAGATGGGACTGTAGGTGTCGAAGAAGTATTGCAGGCCCATCAGATAGCGCCTGCGGATCACATTTTCCGGGATGTTGTGTCCTCCGGTGCTGACCCTGTCCCTGACCCTCTGGATGGCAAGCTCTGGCGAGTTGAGCCAGAAATAGAGTATGGTCACCTTGTAGCCCAGGTCCTGGGCTTTCTGGATGATGCCCACAAGAGACCTGGTCGCAAGCGTGGTCTCAATGCTGAAGTCGGCTTTGCGCTCGAGCAGGTAGTTGATTTTTTTCAACATATAGCGGCTGGCCGTAATCGAGGCTGCCGAAGGGTCGAAAGGGGAGAGGCTCTTGGCGAATTCGTCGGAATTGACGAACTCCCTGCACTCCAGCATATCAGGCAGGAGAGTATAGGAGGCTGTCGTCTTTCCGGAACCGTTGCAGCCGGATATTATGTAAAGCCTAGGCATGTGTTACTCCGTATCCGAATAGGGCAAAATCTCCCTTGGCCGGGTCCTGGGGGAAAAGTTCGCGGAAAGCGTCGGTGATCTGCAAGGCGGTCACTATGTCTTTCTGTTTGCGATCCGTAAGGCCAAGGGCGCAGGCCTGGGTGTGGACGTGGACGTCAAGGGGAATCACCAGCTCGGCGGGACTGCTGTTCTTCCAGAGGCCGAGATCCACGATGCCGTCGTTGCGAACCATCCATCTGCGCATCATATTAATCTTCTTGTTGGGAGCCTTGGGGTCCGCTTTCTGGCCATAGACCAACTGGCGCATCTGCGCAGCGTCAAGGCATTCGAGCGAAGGGGCTCCGCCATAGAAGTCTTTGAGCCTGCGGCAGATGGCAGCCACATCGGACCACTTGACTGTCCTGTGGATGCTTGCCGCATCGTCCCGATAGCTCCCCGCCATCACGTACTCGAAGGGCTTCCATTCCATATGGTCGAAAAGTCTTTCGCAGTCGCGCACTATCATCGCCCTGCGGCCCCAGGCGAAGTGGGCGGCGAATACTGCCGCAATCTCCACGTCCTGCAGGCTGGCGCCGCGGCGTACGAATTCGCGGGGAAACGAAATCGGGTCGGTTTGAAAATAGACCGGGTCGTTGTATTTTTCGGCCCAGTCTATCAGAAGCTGTCTTGTCTGAGTAGTCATTACTGCTTCTCAGGGATGGCTTCGAGCACTGCCTTGAGGAACTCCCAGGTCCTTTCGACTGAAGGGATGTGTGCCTTCTCGTCAGGAGAGTGAGGGAACATCACGGTAGGTCCGATGGAAACCATCTCCCAATGAGGATACTTCGCTCCGAGGAGGGCGCACTCGAGGCCGCCGTGGGTGGCGAGAATCTTCATCGGCTTGCCGAATACCTTGGTGTGGGTGTCGTTGAGAACCTTGATCATAGGGGTGTCAGGCTTCGGTACCCAGCCGGAGTAGCCTCCGGAGAACTTGATTTCGGCTCCTGCGAACTCGAAGATGTACTTGATTCTGTTGGCAAGGTCTTCCTTTGCCTCGTCGATGGCGCTGCGCATCAGGGATGCAACAGTCAGGTGGCCGTTCTTGCAGCGTACGACAGCGAGGTTGATGGAAGTTTCGGTCAGGCCAGGCATAGTCTGGCTCATACGGATAACGTTTGAAGGGCAGATTGCGATGGCCTTGCAGGCGTTGAGCATAACGCCCTCCTCGATGTATTTCACAGGCGCCTTGTCGAGCTTGACAAGCTTGATGCACATATTCGGGTCGCTCTCCTTGAACTTGCTCATAGCGTTCTTGAAGAGTTTGTCGCATACCTTGCTGACCTTGCCTTCCATTCCCGGAGGGACGGCAATGACGCTTTCCGCCTCGAATGGGATGGCGTTGCGCAGGCTGCCTCCGGTAAAGTCGGCTACCTTCACTCCGTACTTCTCGATAAGCTCGATCAGAGCCCTGACCATAATCTTGTTGGCATTGGCCCTGTAGAGGGAGATGTCCATTCCGGAGTGGCCGCCTGACAGGCCCTTGATGTCGATTTTGTAGCCAAGATAGCCGCCTGGGGTCTTGTAGCTGCGGTATTTGAAGTCTGCAACGGCGTCAAGTCCGCCGGCGCAGCCGATGCACAGTTCGTCCTCGTCCTCAGAGTCGAGGTTGAGGAGGATGTCGCCCTTGAGGATGCCCGGCTTGAGGGCCTTGGCTCCGGTCATACCGGTCTCCTCGTCATAGGTGACGAGCACTTCCACCGGGCCGTGCTTGAGGTTCTTGTCCTCGGCAACTGACATCGCGAGGGCTACACCAAGACCATTGTCGGCTCCCAGGGTAGTGCCCTTTGCCTTGATCCACTCACCGTCAACCCAGGTCTCGATAGGGTCCTTGAGGAAGTCGTGCTCGACGTCGGCATTCTTCTGCGGAACCATATCCATATGTCCCTGAAGGATGACACCCCTGCGGTTTTCGTAGCCCGGGGTGGCGGGTACGCGCATTATCACATTGCCGGTTTCATCGGCGAAGGCCTCCACGTTGTGCTCTTTCGCCCAGGCGAGAAGATGCTCGCGCACCACTTCCTCGTGCTTGGAAGGACGCGGACAACGGGTCAGTCCGTAGAAGTTGTTCCATACTATTGATGGATTGAGATCTTTGATGGTCATATCAGTATTGTGTTAAATGTATTATTTCCAACGTTTGTGGGTCCAGAGATAGTTGGCGGGCTGTCGTCTGATGTCGGCCTCGAGGAGGAGGTAGTATTGTCTCATTATCTCGTCCGGGTCCATCTCCCTGGCGTCGTCGCAGATTTTGGTGTATGTCATCGTGTAGTTTCCCTCGGGGGTCTGCGCCATATTCATATACAGCACGCCCATCCCGAGTTTGTGGGCCAGGGCGGCTCCTCCGTTCATCGAGCAGGTCTTCTGGCCGAGGAAACTGATGTCCTCGGTGTTGCCCCTGTCGGTGTAGGGGTACTGGTCGGTGATGAAGTTGTATATCTTCGGCTCGTCCTTGTGCTGAAGGGCGTAGCGCAGGACGTTGAAGCTCTCAAGCATCCCCTCGTAGTGCTCGGGGTCGTCCAGGGCTGCGGTCCTGTTGAAGCTGAAGAAGCGGTTCCAGGCAGGACTTGAAAGCTGGCGGAAAATCACGCATACCTCCTTCTCGGAGAAGTTGAGCTCAAGATCAGGGCTGTAGGACATATAGCCTCCGATGAGCTCCCAGTTGCCGTTGTGGGAAGCGAGTACGCAGATGCTTTGTCCCCGCTTTGTCATCTCGTTGAGCAGATGCTGGTTTTCCATCCGCACTATCCCTGCCTTGCGCAGCCTCCGGGGCCCGCGGCAGCCTCCGAACCACAGCGCCTCGCAGAATACCGTGCCGAAATGTTCGTAGAAACTCCTGCAGACCTGTTTCAGCTCGTCGTAGCCCATCTGGGGAAAACTGCGGGCGAGGTTGGTGATGACCACATCCCTTCTGTAGCGCAGCAGCCCTCCTGCGAGTCGCCCCAAGACACGGCCCGCCCTCCTGTGGAAAGAGAGTGGGAGGGCTGCCAAAGGGCGTGTAAGCAGGCGTATGATACTTGCGCCAATTTTTCCGGAATCTGCCATAACTCTACAAATATACCAAATTTTACGTATCTTTGTCTGAATCCAGAAATACAATATCAATAAATAAGTTATGTTCAAAGGTCAACCAAAAGGTTTGTTCGCCCTCGCCCTCGCCAATACCGGCGAGCGCTTCGGCTACTACACTATGCTTGCCATCTTCCTCCTGTACCTCCAGGCGAAGTTCGGCTTTTCGGCAGCGGCAGCGGGACAGTTCTATGCGATTTTCCTTGCTGCTGTGTATTTTATGCCGGTCATTGGAGGTATCGTCGCTGATAAGATCGGTTACGGAAAATGTGTCGTTACCGGTGTGTCCGTGATGTTCCTGGGCTATATCGCCCTGTCGATTCCGGTCAGCGCTTTCGAGTCCAAGGGACTTGCTATCGCCTTGATGATTGCCGCCCTGCTTTTCATCGCCCTGGGTACGGGTCTGTTCAAGGGCAACCTCCAGGTGATGGTCGGCAATCTCTATGACGATCCGAAATATGCCGCCAAGCGTGATTCGGCCTTCAGTCTTTTCTATATGGCCATCAACATAGGCGCAATGTTCGCCCCTACCGCAGCCAAGGCCCTCACCAACTACAAGCTTTCTGCCGCAGGCCTGGTGTACAAGCAGGACGCAGCTTCAATCGCCCATCAGATACTCGGCGGTGATATGACCAATGCTGCCACGATGCAGACTTATCTCGACGGAATGCAGGGTGGTGCCGGAATGAGCCTGACGGAGTTCAGCCGGTACTACATCGAGAATCTCTCGACTTCCTACAACCTCGGTTTCGCCGTAGCCTGTGTTTCGCTGATTTTCTCCATCGCCATCTATTTCTCTTGCCGCTCTTGGTTCAAGCACGCTGACGTCAATGCCAAGCAGGCCAAGCAGAGCCCTGCCGCAGCCCCTGTTGTCGAACTTAGCCCTAAGCAGACCAAGGACCGCATTGTTGCTCTCGTGATGGTATTCGCGGTCGTGATTTTCTTCTGGATGGCCTTCCACCAGAACGGTTCGTCCCTGACCTACTTTGCTCGCGATTACACCACTTCAACCGTTGAAGGACCACTGAAACTCGGTTTCAACATCTGGATTCTCGCCCTGATTGCGGTTTCTGTTTACACTCTCGTGTCAGTGTTCCAGTCTGAGACTGCCAAGGGCAAGGCCATCAGCGCCGCAGTCACCCTGGGCCTGTGGGGCGGTGCGTATGCGCTTTACAACAATATGCCTGCCGTTCTCGACATCCTGCCTTCAGACTTCCAGCAGTTCAATGCCTTCTTCGTGGTTGCCCTCACACCGCTTTCAATGGCCCTGTTCGGAGCGCTTGCACGCAAGGGTAAGGAGCCTTCCGCCCCTCGCAAGATCGGTCTTGGTATGTTCATCGCCGGCCTCGGCTATCTGGTGATGCTCCTGGCATCCAACGGACAGCCTGCACCTTCTGAGCTCAACGGCACCGTCTCTCCTGATCCGGTTCTTCCAAGCTATCTGATCGGCACCTATCTCGTGCTTACCTTCGCAGAGCTCCTGCTCTCTCCTATGGGTATTTCCTTTGTTTCCAAGGTCGCTCCTCCGAAGTACAAGGGTCTGATGATGGGTCTGTGGTTCGCGGCCACGGCAGTGGGCAACTACCTCAGCTCCATCCCTTCAATGCTTTGGGAGAAAGTTCCTCTCTGGCTCAACTGGACTGTGCTGATGGGCCTGTGCTTCATCGCAGCTGTCATAATGTTCGCTATGCTCAAGAAGATAGAAGAAGCAACAGCCTGATAGTATGTCAATTCTGATTATAATATTAAAGATACTCGCGGCATTTCTGCTCGCGAGTATCTTTGCTATTCTTTTTACCCAGTCTCACGTAAGATTTTTCCCGGATACCAGGAAATCAACCCGCAGATGGGTGGGTTGGGGTATCATTATGGTCTTCGGAGCATTCTTCGCCGCCCTGTTTCTCGGGTAGCTCCGCTCTTTTCCCCCTAATCAACTTTCTTGTCAAGCGGAAGATTGAAGTATGTAGGGGTTGCGACCGCTGCCGGAAGGTGGCCGGCTGCCGTGCCGAATACCGTGAAGTCGATGATGCCCAGGGGGCTGTCCTTCGGCCAATCGGTGATGGTGAGTCTTACGAAGCGGCAGACAGTCGGACTGAACTCGTCAAAGACTGTATCGCGGGCGATGGCGTTGTCTCTGCGGTCGAGGACCGTCGTCCATTTTTCTCCATCCATCGAAACTTCAAGACAATACTTGTAAACCGGAAGGCCCGCGCCCCGGTTGCGGCGAAGCCAACCCCGGTCATTGCCGAAGAGGATGCGGAGCGCGTCCACCTCGAAGAGCTGCACGACGTCGAAGCGTGTGGCAGGGGAGAGCTCTATGGTAAGAGATGGCTGCCTGTCGTCCTCCTTAGGCATCCAGAGCGTTCCGCTGTAATCGTCAACCGCATAGGCGGCAGGGTAACCTTCCTTCTCGGATGAGACCTTAGAGAGTGCGTTCATCGCGCGCATCTTGTTGATGGTCACAGGTATGGACGCCTTTGCCTCCTTGGCCAAAGGGGCTTTCTGAGGATTATCGGTTACCTCCACGCTCATCAATCCGTCTTCGTCGAAACTTACCTTGTCCATACCTATCCTGCGGCCTCCCGGAGGGTTGGAAAGCACGATGGTGTAGAACTGGTAGTACTCTCCGTCAGGGCCCTTGACGATGGAGCCGTGGGCTGTGCCGGTAACCAGGCCCTCAACCTTGCGAAGCAGCGGGTTGTTAGGGGCGTAAGAGTATGGTCCCAGAGGGGAAGTGGCCGTGTAGTAGCCCTCGGCATAGGTTTTCCACTGAGTGCCGGAGGCGGAGTATTCGAGATAGTAGATGCCGTTGCGCTTGATAATCCAGGGGCCTTCGATCCAGGCGACTCCCGGATACTCGTTTTTCTCGCCGTAGCGTTCCCAGGCGTGCATAGGGTTGAAGCCGAACAGGTGGGTCGGCTTTTCCAGGAATCTGGTAAGGTCATTTGGGTCCAGACGCACGCCGTAGATGCCGCTTATGCCCCTTCCCGGCCAGAAGAGGTACGGGGTGTTGTCATCATCGATGTAAATCTTGGTGTCGAAGCCTCCGTTCCAACCGTCCTCAATGGAGTAGGTGTTCTTGAAAGGTCCCAGGTCTTCGAAAGGCCCGAGCGGGTTGTCGGAAACATAGAGATTGTCGCTGTTGCCCGAGAGATAGAACTTGCCGTTGTACTTCACTACGTCGGGAGCCACAGGTATGCCCTTCACTTCGTGGAAGTTCCATTCGACCAGGTCCTCTGACACCCAGGCTCCTCCGCCGGTGCAGTACATATAGTACTTGCCGTTTTCTTCTATGACGGTTACGTCGCCCGATGCATTGCCCCCGTTGCCTATCGGCATAGGGAGAGGGTTGCAGTAGCGCTGTGGTTGGGCGCAAAGCGCAAGGCCGGATACCATCGCGGCCGTGCAGAGAAAGAGTTGTTTAAGGTTCATTGTTAAAAGTTAAGTGTTTAGTATGCAAATATAGTAATTCCCGCCAAGGGTAGTTTGCTTTTTGGAGGAAAGCTTCGTATCTTGTAATAACACTTGAGAAATCCTTTGAAAATGAAATTGATAACCCTTTTGCCCGCTGCTTCTGCACTTCTTGCGGGCGTGATGCTGCAGTCCTGCCGTCCTTCGGTTTCGGTGGAAGAGTTCAAACCCCGGCTGGTGGTGATGACCGACATAGGCGACTGCGCCGTTGAGCCTGACGATATGGAGTCTGCCGTGCGCCTGATGGCTTATGCCGATATGGTGGAGATTGAGGCGGTGATGACCACGGTCGGCTGGAATTGCGACCCGTATCCGCAGGGTTGGGAGAGCTATCTCGCGCAGGTGGTGGATGCCTACGGGGAGGATGTGCATAATCTGATGAAGCGCTCCGGCCAGACGGAATTCCTGCCCCTGGAGAGCGAGGGCCTCAAGCAGCAGATAGGCTATTGGCCGAGTGCCGATTACATACGCAGCCGCTGTATGGCGGGCAGCCACCGTGCCGGCATCGGCGTCATCGGCGAGGGCAACGACAGTCCCGGCAGCGAATTCCTAATCCGTCTGGCGGACGAGGACGACCCGCGCCCTATCTGGGTAGCCGCCTGGGGCAGCGGCAATACTCTCGCGCAGGCGGTGTGGAAGGTGCGCCAAACGCGCTCGGAGGAGGAATTCAAGGCTTTCCTGGCCAAGTTCCGTATCTATACCATCACTGACCAGGATATGGTGTACGCGATGCGTATGAACCGCGCCTACAGCTCTCATCAGTGGTTGCGCAAGGAGTTCAGTGAGGACCTGAAGTTCATCTGGGATGAGGGAACCTGGCAGCTGCAGTGTGAGCTGGGTAAGCGCCATTGGGCGCGCCATCAGGAGCTGATTCAGGGTCACGGCGCCCTCGGCAAGGTCTATCCGAACTATCTGTGGGGCGTTGAGGGCGACACGCCTTCCTTCCTCTACATCCTGCCAAACGGCCTGTCGGATCCGGAGGATCCTCGCCAGGCAGGTTGGGCCGGCTACCACCGCAAGGGCATCTGCCCCGATTCGCTTACCACTGCCTGGACGAGCTGGCAGGAGCCTGAACGCTCCATCACCGAAGGTTACAAGCTGCGCTTTTACCCCGACGAGCTCAATGACTTCTGCGCCCGCATACAGTGGGCTGAAGAGGGCAGGGGAAATACCAACCCAGAGGTGTACATCAACGGCAAGAGAGCCTTCAAGCCTCTGACCCTCAAAGCAAAGGCCGGCTCTACCCTGAAGGTGGATGCCTCCGGGAGCCGTGACCGCGAAAATGACAGCCTGAGCTTCAAGTGGTGGATTCAAGAGGAAATCAGTTGCGCCGGATGGGAACTGCTTCCTTCGGCTGAAGCCGCTGCCGTCAGCCTCAGAATCCCGGCTGACGCTGCGGGCAGCAGCATCCATCTCGTTTGTGAAGTCCACGACGATGCTCCGTTGAGCCTTGCCGGATATGCAAGGGTGATAATTGAGTGTGAGAAATAGAGCCATCGGAGTCCAATCAGGGCACTTTTCTTGAAGAATTGTCCGAAAGCCTGAAATCTTATCTCCCTAAGAATAACAATGATCTATTTTCATCTCTGTAGGAGAAATCGCTCCTTCCCCCTATCTCCGACTGCAAAATCTTCCCATCCTGTCAATCACCTGCGCACCCAATGTGCCTCACAAGTACTTCTGAGAGGGGTCGCCCGCGCAGGTGAAGGCATAATGGTCTCACCTGCGCACCCAATGTGCCTCAGAGGTACTTCTGAGAGGGGTCACCCGCGCAGGTGAATGACAAAACTTCACTGAGGACCCATTAGAGCTATGTCTGGGGC
>JAEDLO010000120.1 GCA_016295245.1 Bacteroidales bacterium
CCCGAACAGTCAAGCGGATAACTGCCAGCCTTTACGCGAAAGGTTATCTCAAGCGAGAAAATGGCAAAAGGAACGGCGTTTGGATAACAGTAGAATATAGATAGAGGTTAACTAAATGTTGTAGTAACATTATAGCAAGGTCCAGAATAGCAAAACCCCTCTCAGCATCGCTGAAAGGGGTTTTCTGAGGTGCCTAGCGGAATCGAACCGCTCTGGCAGGTTTTGCAGACCTGTGCCTAACCTCTCGGCCAAAGCACCTTGGAAAGGATTACAAAGATACAGTTTTTTCTTGAGATTACAAATTTTTCTTATCTTTGGGGAAAGCATCTGAATATGAAACGCATCCTCACTCTTGCCTCCACTACCCTGCTGCTGGTCTCTTGCGGCACCGCTTTCCAAAGCGGCCAAGGCGTCACAGCAAGCCCAAGCAGCCAATACAATGACGGCGAAGAGCTGGTTAACATCGGCTACCAGCAAGTCAAGAAGAAAGACCTCACCGCTTCTGTAAGCAAACTCAACGTCGGCCAGGAGGTGAGCAGCTATTCCAACATCTTCGAGTACCTCCAGGGGCGCATCCCGGGACTTGAAGTTAACGGAGACAAGATCCTCATCCGTGGCGCCAGCAGCATCTACGGCGACAACGAGCCGCTATACATCGTGGATTCCGTGCCCGTGGATGACATCAGCCACATCGCCCCGATCAACATCAAGAGCGTTGAGGTCCTCAAGGACGCCGCTTCAGCCGCGGTTTACGGAGCCAGGGGCGCCAACGGAGTAATATTGATCACCCTCAAAAAGGCCGGAGACTACAAATGATACGAAACATTATTTTCGATTTCGGCGCGGTTCTCGTGGACTGGAACCCGCGCTACCTATACGAGCCGTATTTCGGAGATTCCGAGAAAACCGAGCACTTCCTCACTGAAATCTGCCCCTACTCCTGGAATGTCTTCGTCGACGGCGGCAAGCCTACGGCCGAGGCGACAGCCGAGCGCATAGCCCTCTACCCCGAATGGGAGAAGGAAATCCGTATGTACTATGGCCAGTGGATAAAGATGATGGGCGGCGTGCTCCCGGGGATGGAGGAGTTGCTCGGCGAGCTCAAGGCCCTGGGCTACCCGCTCTGGGGTCTGACCAACTGGTCTCGCGAAACCTTCCCCCTCGTGAGGGAAAAATACTCCATCTTCTCGCTACTGAGCGGCATCGTCGTCTCGGGCGAAGAGCATCTGCTCAAGCCCCAGCCCGAAATCTACCGAAGGCTGCTCGAGCGCTACTCCCTCGATCCGTCAGAGTGCCTCTTTATAGACGACAACCCCGCCAACGTTGCAGGTGGCGAGGCTCTAGGTATAAAAGGTATAGTCTTCGAATCGGCAGCGCAGCTGCGCGAAGCACTCAATTCAGCTCTGCCAGAACTGTCTCACAAGCTCTGACATAATCGCCGTTCTTCACCAATATCTTGGCGTCCAGCGGCAGAAAGATATCAATTCGCGAACCGAACTTGATGATGCCGCACTGGGCGCCTGCAAGCGCTTCCGTCTGCTTCTTACCATAGCCCACTATGCGGCGCGCAAAGCCGCCTGCAATCTGCTTGAAGAAGACTTCCTGGCCGTCAGGCGTGGTCACTATGGTGCAGGTATGCTCGTTCTCGAGCGAGGCCTTCGGCTTGAACGCGAGCATATGCTGTCCCGGATGGTACTTGAAATACGTCACCGTGCCGGTCACAGGCCAGAAATTGGCGTGCACGTCGAAGAAATTCATATAAACCGAAATCTGGAAGCACTCTCTGTTGAGCACCTCGCTCTCGAAGGCCTTCTCGCAGATGACCACCTTCCCGTCGCAAACCGAGCTGACAAGCTTGTCGCTGCCGGCGCGCTGTCGTTCAGGCACGTGAAAGAACGAGGTTTGCCAGATGCAGAACCACAGCAGCAGAGCCGTAAGAGGCCAAGTCAGGAGCGGCATATCCAGGAAGAAGAACATCAGGAATACGGCAAGCGCGCTGAAGAAATATATCATCAGCACGGTACCATAAGAGTTACGGTCTATTTTCAATCTCATATCAGTGAAAACGCTAAGAGATAAACATAGGCTAAAGGAATGGCCACAAGACTGCTGTCAATGCGGTCAAGGATTCCACCGTGGCCCGGAATCAGACTGCCCGAATCCTTGACGTGGAAGTGACGTTTCCACATAGACTCAAACAAATCGCCGGTAATTCCGGCAGCGCTCACCAGGAAACCGAGCGCGAGGCAATGAATCATAGGGAAAGGCATCCAGGTCAGGTAGCTCAGCAGCGCGGATGCACCTATGCCGAGCACCACTCCCCCAGCAACGCCCCACCAGCTCTTCTTTGGCGAAATCGCCGGTGCAAGCTTGCGCGAATCCGGCTTCTGCCCCAACAGTGTGCCGACGCAATACGCACCCACGTCGGAGGCCCAGATGATGATGAAAAACGACAACAGCAGCCAACCGTCAAAAACCTCGCCGTCCATCATCACGAGCGGCAGGAGCACAATCGGCAGGGCCACATAGCCCAAGCCGGCGTAAATCAGACCGAAAGAGCTGAAATCCTCGAACTCTCTGACGAACACCGTACTGACAGGGATGGCGAACATAAGCAGCATCGGCACCCACCACAAGTCCATCTGCCCGCCGAAGAGACATCTGTAAGCAAGGTTGAGATAGGCAAGAATCGCGCAGAGAGTGGCTATCTTCTGCTGCACGATATAGCGTCTTCCTAAGCCCATAGCGTAGAACTCGCGGAGGCCGACCATTAAAATGAAAGCGAACAGAGCGGTAAAAATCGCTCTGTCCCAGATAATTCCGAAGACCATCACTACGAGGTACAAAGCCCCGAATATGGTACGTTTAAGAAGATTGTTCATCCTGATTTACTGTTTCTTCTACAGGTTCATCTTTGAGACGGTCCTCACCGTGCCTGCCGGCCTTAGGTCCGAAGATAGCCTCGATGTCTTCTGCCATAATCACTTCCTTCTCGATCAGCTGTTCAGCCAGTTTCTCGAGACCCTCCCAATTGTCTTTGAGGAGTTTGCGTGTCTTTTCGGTCACCTCGTCCACAATCCTGCGGACCTCCAGGTCAATCAGTTCGGCAGTCTTCTCGCTATAAGGCTTGGTCAAGTCGTATCCGCTGTTTGCATTATAATAAGAAAGATTGCCGACCTTCTCCGACATTCCATAATAGGCAACCATCGCATAGGCCATCTTGGTCATCCTCTCGAAGTCGTTGAGCGCTCCGGTGCAAGGCACTCCGCCGTTGATTTCCTCCTCGGCAACTCGGCCTGCAACCAGGCAGCACATATCATCGAGCATATC
>JAEDLO010000121.1 GCA_016295245.1 Bacteroidales bacterium
TAAGCTCCGTAAATTATAATGACAGCATCAAAGATGTTCTTGAATTTGCCGGCATCACGTATCTGGTCACGGAACTTGACACTGTCACCAGGAAGGAGACAATAAATTCTAAGTTTTTCAATTTCGTATACCTATAATTCCTGATTTTCCACTTTCGGGTTGACAGGACGGCCTCGTTTCAGAAGGGCTATCTTGTTGGACATCTTAATTGTATTCTCACTAATATTGGATTATCAGAGGATGGGTCAACTGAAGCGATGTCTTCAAGAATCTTTCTCTCCGTCTCATTACGGGATGGCAATGTGAGCATCTTTTCAATTGTGCTGCGATTCAAAGGACTCATATCGGATACCAGTACATCATCCGAGATCTGATGACTATGATCCCCGAACAGGAGCATTGCAATTATTGAATCCTTCACACCGAAGACAGACTTGCTTCCTGTCTTCCTATCATTGAATAGGATGAAGGGACGTCCATCAATTGTACCAGTGCATGAATAAAAACAGGGAGTGACGGTCTTCTTCCCAGGATTGAAATAATCAGTATCAAGTCTTTCAAAGAAAGCTTCAGGGTCAACCGTCTTCGCATTCTGCTCTATGAAAGAAGCCGGACTGGCTGATGTCCTGAAAATGTCCAACGATTCAACTTCCTCACCGTTCAAACGATAAAGGGATTCCATCAAAGGCACTGATACATAGGTCCCCCCTTCAGAAGACAGAAAAGACCACGCGTCATCCCTCATAATCAAGGCTTCGAGTTGAGACGCAGTGCATGTCAATGCCTGATTTATCAGGGCCCCATTATGGTCGATCAAATGAATCAGCTTACGGCTTGGATCTGCAGCAGCAATCAGGAACCTTTCATCAGGAAGAACTTTGAGAGCACACATGTCGCAATCAAGGTCAACCATTATCGTGCTCATAGGATTGCCTTCATCATCATAAACAATAATCCTGTCCATGTCCAGAAGGTAAACCTTATCATCAACTACATCAAAGTCACTGATGTACATATACTCCCCGGGACCTCTTCCAACACGATCAATCTTGCTGACGAAGGTTCCATTTTCATTGAAACGAAGAATCCGGCGTGCCTGTTTATCAAGGATAAGATAATCCCCTTTGAAGGATTTGATCTTGTCAATGGATCGAATCAAGCAGGCGTCAGATGTCTCCAACCCTATGACATCAGCCTGTGCGACATAATCATACAACTCCAACGAGGACTTCTCCTGTGACAAGTCAAATGAACAATCCCCCACATTCCTCTGAGCGCAACTTACGAGGAATAGTAAAGAGATGAAACTAGATAAACAAATCGAAATCCGCATACATCGGCAATTTGGATTGTGCAATGCCTTGAGGAACAAAGAACAATATTTACGCATAATAGGCACTATTATACAATATGTTACAAAAATAGAAGAGCAAAATGAATATACAATGACCGAAAGTACATTTGTCCAAACCGAACTAAGTAGTAACTTTGCATATTCACGGATCAGCAACTGACAGACGATGAAATATTCAAGTACAGAACTCCTTGACTTTCCGGAACTTCCCGAAGGAACGGACCTCCGGGACGAGCGCATACTCCTGCATTGCTGCTGCGCCCCATGCTCGAGCGCAATCCTGGAATGGATGGTCGGGAAAGGCCTGCGCCCCGGCATATTCTTCAGCAACTCCAACATCGTCCCTGCTGATGAATATGAAGCCAGACGGGAGGAACTGAAGCGTTATGCCGCCTCCCTTGGGCTTGAGACGGTGGACGATGAATATGACCACGCCTCCTGGCTGGAAGCAGTCAAAGGGCTTGAAAATGAGCCCGAAAGAGGATCCAGATGCACCGAGTGCTTCCGCTACCGCCTGCTGAGAGCCGCCCGATACGCCTCCCGGCACGGCTATACATTGCTGACGACCACCCTGGCCTCCTCCCGTTGGAAGAATCTCGCCCAGGTGAACGCCGCCGGAGAATGGGCCGTCGCAATGGTCGGGGGCTTGGCAGAGTCTGTCGGAGATGAGGGTTCTGTCGGAGATGGCGGGGCTGGTTCAGATGCCGAGGCAGGGTCAGATGCTGCTCCTGCAGCGGGTAAGGCCGGAAACAGCCTACGCTGGTGGGGCCGGAATTGGCGCAAAGGCGGGCTTCAGGAACGGAGGAACTGCCTGATCCGGGAGTTTGGAATGTACAACCAGAACTGGTGCGGCTGTGAATTCTCCAGACGCGACATTTCTACCGACGAACGCTGATCCGGCAGGCAATCTCTCACCAGCGGTCACCAGTCAGGGGTTCATTCACCGGCATCCGGCTCACCGGCGAGGTAGTCGGCAAAGATTCGGGCGGCACTTTCTACCTTGGCTGCACAAGGACGCTTGGCATAGTAGTCGGCATTGCGGGCGTCGGGTACGTAATTGCCCTTGGGAATCGGCCCCTTGAGCCCGAGGAGTTCTGCACAGATTATGCTGCCGTTGGCGTCACCGAAGCGTGAGACCAGTTCCTGAACCGTCTTGTAGCACTCTGCCTTTCCGGCCCTGTCTGAGCCTTCTGTCTGGCCTTCTTTCATCCCTGCGAGAACAACCAGCCCGCTGACGGCTCCGCACATCATCCTCATCCGTCCTACACCTCCGCCGAAGCCGGCTCCTATCCTCGCGGCTTGTTCCTCGGTGAAACCGTACAGATCGGCAAATGCGGCCACAACACTCTGGCAGCAGCCATAACCCTGGCGGAACAGTTCAACCGCCCTTTCAACTCTGTTATCGAAATTCTTGTCCATAAGCTTCTGTCAATTGATCCCTGGCGAGCATTGTCTGAGGCCGTCAAGGAGACGTCGGGAGCAAAGATAAGACATTACCGGCAGTATTATGCAATACTATTCGGCAGCATGGCTGAAAAAACGATGACCATCCGGCCATTCTTCAGATGCGTGACTAGGGCGGACGGCCGGATTGACGTGCAGCCGTGGAGGGGTTGAGGTCAGGCGTTGGCCTGCTCCCATTTCTCGAAGAAGTCCGGGAAGGACTTCGCGACGCAGTCCCGGTCGTCGATGATAACAGGGGAGTCAGCTCCGAGAGAGGCTACCGTGAGGGCCATCGCCATGCGGTGGTCGTGCGAAGAGGTATATTCACCGCCCTTGAGAAGCCTGCCGCCGAGGATGCGGCTCTCCAGCGACTCGCCTTCTACAAACATCACGTCATCTTCCGCACCTGCCCTGACGCCCATCTTCTCCAGCATCTCGAGAATTGCCTTTCCTCTGTCGCTCTCCTTGCTTGAGAGCCTTTTGAAGCCGGCTATCGTGCTCGTTCCTGTGCACCAGGCGGCGAGCAGCGCCAC
>JAEDLO010000122.1 GCA_016295245.1 Bacteroidales bacterium
CCATCTGCAGGGGTTTGAACATACCCGAGTCCATCTGGCTCTTGACCTTGAGCACTTCGCTGATGATTTCGCCGTCACCGGCGACCATACCGATTCGCCAACCAGCCATATTGTGGGCCTTGCTCAGGGAGTTGAGCTCCAGGCAGCAATCCTTCGCTCCCGGAACGGAGAGGATTGAGAGCGGCTTGTCGTTGAGTATGAAGCTGTATGGGTTGTCATTGACGATCAGGATGCCGTGGCGGCGGCCGAAATCAACTATCCTGGCGTAGAGCTCGCTTGTCGCGCTGGCGCCTGTCGGCATATGGGGGTAGTTGACCCACATAATCTTCACGCCCTCGAGGTCCATCTTCTCGAGCGCCTCGAAATCGGGATACCAGCCGTTCTCCTCAAGCAGGTCGTAGCGCAGGATTTCGGCCTCGACCATCCTGGATGCGGAGGTGTAGGTCGGATAGCCCGGATCCGGGACGAGCACCTTGTCACCCTTGTCAAGGAAGGCGAGGGATATCAGGAGTATGCCCTCCTTGGAGCCGACCAGCGGCTGCACTTCACGATCGGAATCAAGCTCCACTCCGTAGTAGCGCTTGTACCAGTCGCAGAATGCGCGGCGCAGCGCCGGCGTGCCAACATAGCTCTGGTAGCCGTGGGAATCGCTTTTGCGTGCCCAGGCGGAGAGTTCCTCAACGGCCTCCGAAGGCGGGAATCCGTCTGGCGAACCTATGCCCAGATTGATGATGCGCGGCTCACAGGCGGCTTGCCTTTGGATATTCAGGCGGTCTATCTCCTTGAGTTTGCGAGAGAAATAATATTCCTGTACAGACAGGGTCCTTTGTGCGGGTTTGATGATCATTGTATCGCTGAATGTTTATTCCTGGTTTCCTGAGGCGCTGACATACTCGCCGAGGATATTTATGTCATCCATAAGCGGCCTTACGGCAGAGATGGCCTGACAATAGCGGCCGTAGTCGTCGAAGGTGATGTCCGCGTAGAAAAAGTATTGCCACTGCTTTCCCGGTATCGGCAGGGACTGGATGCGGGTCAGATCCATACGGTAGAAGGAAAGGATGGTAAGTATGCTTGACAGCGCTCCCGGCTGGTGGTCGAGAGTGAAGCAGATAGAAGCCTTGTTGACGCATTGCTCGGGGATCTGGAGAGAGTCGTCAAGTATCAGGAAGCGGGTGAAGTTCTGCTTGTAGGTCTCGATGCGGGGCACGAGAATTTCCAGGCCGTTCTGGCTGGCAGCAAGCGCTGATGCTACGGCGCCGACACCCCTGAGGCCCTCGCGGGCGATGTCGATGGCGCTCTTGGCGGTGTCTTCCGACTCGATAAGGTGAATCCAGGGCGCCCGGGTTTCAAAGAATTCGCGGGTCTGGTTGATGGCCATATAGTGGGTACGAACCTCGCGTATATCCTCGAGCTTCTGGCCCGGGACAGCCATAAGGTTCTGGTGGATATGGAGATAGGTCTCCCCCTTCACCTTCTTGCCGTACTTGCGCAGAATCTCCAGATTTGGCAGGAGTCCGCCTGAGGAGGTGTTCTCTATTGCCATCACGGCAGCATCCGCACGCCCCTCGTTCATAGCCTGATACAGGCCGTCAAAGGTCGCACACTCAACTATTTCGGGGATGATGCCTTCAGTCTCGCGATAAAAATTGCGGGCGGCTTCCTCGTGGAAGCAGCCCTTGAATCCCTGTATTGCTACACGCTTCATACTTCTGTCTAAGGGTGTTTACACTACTGCGGAAATACCCGCAATTACAAATGTAACAATAATTGACTAAAAAACATACTGTAACGCAAAAGGAGGGCGGCCGCACACAACAGTCACCCTCCGAAGAAAAAAATGATGAAAAAATAATTACTCGCCGATTTTTGTCTGGCGGAAGTAATCAAAGTCAGCGTAGCCGCCCGTGGTCGGTCCGTAGTTGAACAGGGCGGTACGGTAGCCGGTGAAGTAGTCGAGGGTAAACCTCATCTGCAGCACTTCCCCGCTGTCGCTCCACCGCTCTCCGTCAAGAGAGTAGCTGAAGCGGGCCTGGTCTGTGTTGAAATCATAATTTATCTTGAGGTACACTTCGCTGCCTTCGAGGCTGGCAAGCAGGACGTCACGACTCTCGGCGCGCGGAGAGGCGAGTCTGAGCACCACCTGGCGCGAAGAGTCTTCGCCCACGAGGACACCTATCTCGCCGCTGTTGCTCTGGAAGGCGCAGATGCCGGCGAAATCGCCCGGCTGCATTCCTGAGGCATCAAGTTTCACGCTGCTCTCGCACTTAGGACCCACTGTCCTCTGGGTGAGGCTGTTGCGTGCATCTCGGATGCAGGTGGCGCTCTGGCCGACGGTAAGCCTCATCCAGCCCGGACGGGCGCTAAGAGACCAGCAGTCATCCATAGGCTTGTGGTTCCACTGCCATACGAGAGGAAGGGTCGGAGAGTCAAACTCGTCGCTGTCCCAGGTGTAGTCAGAGCCGCTCTCGGCAAGATTGACCGTGAACTCCTTTACCGGCACGGTGTTATCTCCCATAATCGGCCAGCCGTCAACCCAGCTGACAGGCTGGAGGGTCGGGATGCGGCCTACAGCCCCGTGATCCTGGAACATTACGGCATACCAGTCACCCTTGCGGGTATCGATGATAGGGCCCTGGGCAACACCGTCGCTGCGGCCGTCAAAGGCGCCCTGAAGCATCACCTTTGACTCATATTCGCCAAGAAGGGTCTTGCTTCTCCAGCAGGTCTCGGTCCTCACGCTGCCCAATGGCCAGTCGATGACCAGCACATAGTAATAGTCGCCGATATGGTAGATATGGGCACCCTCGCTTCTGAGCATATAGCCCTTACGCGGGCAGGAGAAAAGCACCTGGTCCACGCCGCCTTCCTTGACGGCAGACAGGTCAGGCTCAAGCTCGGTGATGCGGATGTCTCCGTTGCCCCAGACGACATAGGCCCTTCCGTCTTCGAAGAGGATGGAGGCGTCGTGGAACGGGATATCGATGACCTTGCGGTCCCACTTGCCGTTCTCGATGTCGTCAGTGGTGTAAACATAGGTCTTGCGCTGGTCGTTGGCGATGAAAAGGGCATAGTACAGGCCGTTTTCGTAGCGCAGAGAAGTTGCCCACTGGCCGCTGCCGTAGGCGTGGCGTCCGCCGTCCCTCATATTGTAGATGTCGTCATCCTCAAGGCAGTCATAGACATAGTTGACCAGTCTCCAGTGAACAAGGTCGCGGGACTTCATAATCGGAGCGCCCGGACAGTAGTACATAGTCGTGGAGACCATATAGTAGTCGTCCCCGACGCGGATGATGTCGCTGTCAGGTATGTCCGTGTAGGTCAG
>JAEDLO010000040.1 GCA_016295245.1 Bacteroidales bacterium
GCACTACAGATTCTGGCTCTGTCAGTGAGGGTTCGAGTCCTTCTATCTCAACAAATCTTTTAAGATTCACGGCGGGGTAGCTCAGCTGGCTAGAGCGTCGGATTCATAATCCGGAGGTCGTGGGATCATGCCCCACTCCCGCTACACAGGAAAAAGATATCTTTTCATATATTTATCCGACGCAGTACAAGCGGCGGTTTTTTTTATTTTGTACGCGCTTTCTTTTAAATGAACGAAAACAAGATCTCCGTATCTAAGGGACTGCTCTCCCTCAGTCCGCTGGCCGTATTTCTGGGCGTTTACCTGATCAGCAGTCTGGCAGTCGGGGACTTTTATGCCATCCCGGTCTGCTCTGCTTTCCTCATCGCTTCCGTCTATTCGCTTTTTGTGCTCAAAGGGCGCACGGTTGCTGAGCGAACAAAAATGTTTTCTTCCGGAGCTGGTGATCCTAATGTCCTGAAAATGATATGGATATTCATCCTTGCAGGTGCTTTCGCGGCACTTGCGAAGTCTATCGGATCGGTCGATGCAACGGTCGCTCTCACCCTTGCAATCCTCCCGGGGAAGCTGATTTTTGCCGGTCTATTCGTCGCGGCCTGCTTTATTTCGATGTCTATTGGTACCAGTGTTGGAACCATTGTTGCGCTTATGCCTCTGGCTTCCGGCCTCGCTTCGGGCACTGGAGTTGACCTCGCCTTCGCTGCCGGCATAGTAGTGGGCGGCGCCTTCTTCGGTGACAACCTTTCCTTCATCTCGGACACCACCATCGCCGCGACCAGCAGCCAGCGCTGCGCGATGAACGAAAAGTTCAAGGCGAACATACTCATCGTCGCCCCTGCCGCCCTCATCGTGACGGCTATCTATGTTTACAAGGGGCTGAGTATGGAGTTTGATGCCCCTGTGTCGGACATTTCCTTCCTGAAAATCATCCCGTATCTGCTCGTGATAGTGATGGCGCTGAGCGGCATCGACGTCAATGTTGTGCTCACCGTCGCCATCGTATTTTGCTCAGTGATAGGCCTTTCAACGGGTGAACTCGACTGGGCCTCGCTGATGGGCTCGATGGGCGAAGGCATATCTGGGATGTCGGAGCTGATTATTGCAACCCTGCTCGCAGGCGGCCTGCTTGCCGTCATCCGCGAGGCGGGCGGCCTTGATTTCATCATCGGGCTGCTCACGCGCAGTATCAGGGGCAGCCGCGGTGCCGAGTTCAGTATTGCCGGCCTCGTGGCCTTTGCCAACCTGTGCACGGCCAACAACACCATAGCCATCATCTCCGTGGGTGACATCTCGCGCGACATCGCCAGCCGCTTCGGAGTGCCCGCACGCCGCGCCGCCTCGCTTCTGGACACCTTTTCCTGCCTTGTCCAGGGCTTGATCCCCTATGGAGCCCAGCTGCTGATGGCTTCAGGCATCGCGGGAGTGAGCGCCCTGAGCATCATCCCCAATCTCTATTATCCTTTCGCGCTCGGGCTCAGCGCCATTCTTGCCATCATCATACGCAAATGATTATATTTGCAGCTATGAAATATAAGATTCTACTCATTCTTGCCCTTTTGCTCGCCCTGCCTTCAACCGCACAGGAGCAATGGGCTGTCATTGACGTGGCCAACTGCTACCTCAGAGCGCTGCCTGATTACGAGTCGGGTCTGGAGTCCCAGGCCCTGATGGGCACGGTGGTCAAAGTCGGCGAGGCGGACCGCTATTGGCGCAAAGTGAGCACTCCGGACTACAAGGACGTCTGGACCAACGAGCTCGTGCTCGCCTATGTCGATGAGGCCGGACGTGACCGCTGGCTTGCCGCTCCGAAGTGGATATGCACGGCGCGTTATGCCATCCTCCGCCAGAATCCTTCCGACAGTGCCCTGCCGGTTTGCGACCTGACTATGGGCAATCTCCTCGAACGGCTTCCGGACCAGCCGGAGGGCGAATGGGTGCTCGCCGCAACCCCTTCAGGCAGAAAGGGCTACCTGCGCCGTACCGAGATCGAGGACTTCCGACTCTGGGCCTCTACGCGCAAACCTTCGCGCGAGAGCATCGTCCGGACCGCCCTCCAGTTCAACGGCACGCCTTACCTTTGGGGCGGAATGGGCGTCAAGGGCTTCGACTGCAGCGGCTTCACCAAGTTTGTCTATCTGATGAACGGAATAGTGCTGCGCCGCAACGCCCGCGAGCAGATTGAAAGCGGCGAGGCGGTCCCGTACGACCTCGCCCTGATGGAGCCGGGAGACCTGATTTTCTTTGGCCGCAAGGCCTCCGATCCTTCGCGCAAGCCTTCCGTGACCCACGTCGCCATATACATCGGCGGCGGCCGCATCGTCCACTCCTCCCAGCTCGTGAGGGTCAACTCGCTGCTTCCGGGAGAGCCTGACTACTACCAGAAAGAAATAGTCGGCGTGCGCAGGATGCTGGGCAAGGCGGGGGAAGACCCGGGGATAGTCCCGATACTTCAGGATCCCTGGTATTTTGGGCAATAATGCTATGAATTGCCACTCTTTTTTGTATCTTTGCAACATTGTATAACAAACATCTTCATTATGAACTTAAGAGACATCAAGAAAGACATCGAGTATGTTTTGAGCGCTTTCGTGGAGGATTGCTCAGTCGTTGCATCAGTAAACAGCAAGGTTGCCGAGAGTGCAGCCGGTGACCTGATGGAAGAGGCTATCGACCTCTACAATGAGCTTAGGGACAAGGTCAATATAAAAGTTGAAGGCTCAAAGAAAGCTTACTACAACGACCTTCGCAAGGAGATTCTCACCAAGACCGACGCTCTTTACGAGAAGCTCAGTGCAGCAGTGAAGGCCTCGCTCTGATGGGTATCCGACAGATAAGCCTCATATCAGTCGCGCTTCTTCTTACGGGTTGGAGCGCGACTGCTGGTATTCCCCGCACCCGTGCCCAGCAGGAGATTGAAAAAATCGTAGAAACACCTGCCCTGAAGACCGGTGCGGTGGGCATCCTCGCCGTCCGTATGGACGGGGACACCATCGCCTGTCTGAGCCCCGGCGTGAGGCTGGTGCCGGCCTCCAACGTGAAGCTCATCACTACCGGCCTTGCCCTCAGGAGCCTTGGCTCCGACTTCCAGTTCGAGACCCGCCTTGCCTATAGCGGCAGCCTGGTTGACGGCGTGCTCGAAGGCGACCTGTACATCGTCGGCGGAGGCGACCCGACCACCGGCTCCAAGTCCGACAGCGCCCGTCCTCTCGACTCGATGTTCGAACTCTGGCGCGGCCTGCTTGAAGAGGCCGGCATACGCCGCATCGAAGGGCGCATCATCGGTGACCCTCGCTATTTTGACTCCGTAATCAGCGACAACAGCGGCTGGACCTATGACGACCTCGGCACCTACTACGGCAACGGTCCGCTGGGGCTGAACTTCTTCAGCGGGGCGCAGAACTTCTACGTCACCCCCGGCAGCTCGGTGGGCGCCCGTCCCTTCGTGACAGCCCGCTACCCCGACACCCCGTGGATGCGCTACACCAACAGCGCCAAGACCGGCAAAGAGCGCAGCGCCAACACTATGGCCTACATCAGCTCGCCCTTCGGCGCCAGGGCCCAGTTCATCGGCAGCTTCCCGATTGACCGCAAGGGCTACACCCTCGAGTGCTCCAATGAATTCGGCGCCTACACCTGTGCGTATTATTTCTACAACCATCTGAAGTCCAAAGGCATAAGCTCGAAAGGTTACGCAGATGTCAGCCCTTCCGGGCACATCCGTACCGAGCTCGGCGAGTTTGCCTCCGAGGGCGCCCTTGCCCCTGCGCAGGCGGATCTTGTCCCTCTGGGATGCAGCCACAGTGCGCCGCTGCGCCACATCGTTTCCGATGTCAACCGCCACAGCGACAACTTCTACGCGGAGGCGCTCCTGAAGACCATCGGCGTGCGCTTCGAGGGAAGCAGCGAGTACGAGGTCTGCACCTCCCGCGAGCTCAAGATGCTCTCCTCTATGGGCCTGGATACCGCCGCAGGTTGCCAGCTTGTTGACGGCAGCGGCCTGTCGAGAAAAAACTATGTCTCTCCGGGGTTCTTCGTCAGTTTCCTCAAGGCGATGACCCGGGAGCCCGTGTTCGGGGACTACTTCGCCTCCCTGCCTACCCCCGGCTCAAAGGGTACCCTGGAGACTATGTTTCCCAACGCATCGCGCGAGTTTCGCGCCCGCCTGCACTTCAAGAGCGGCTCGATGAACGGCGTTCGCTGCTACAGCGGCTACATCGAAGCATCCGACGGCGACCCGTCTAAAACCATAGTGTTTTCGCTGATGATGAACAATCTCACCGCAAAAACCTGGGCTGTCACCCCGTTCATACAGAGCATTATTGAAACTCTGGCTTCTGAAAATTAAGGATTATTGCTAAATTTGCCGGATATGCGGAAATTTGTCCTGTTCTTGTCGCTTCTGGTTCTCGCCTGCTCCTGCACGGCGATTTCCTCGCTTATCCACGATGACGAGGTCGTGGCCAAGGTAGGACGCTACAAGCTCTACCGCTCCGATCTCAGCCGCTATATCCCCGAGAGCGTCAGCCCGGAGGACAGCGCGCGGCTCGCTGCCAACTACATCAATACCTGGGCACAGGAATATCTCTATATGCAGGTTGCCGAGCAGCAACTCTCCAAGGCCGAAATGGACGTGACGGCAGAGCTTGAAGACTATCGCCACAGCCTCATCCGCTTCCGCTACGAGCAGAGATACATCAACGACCGTCTCGACACCCTGATCACCGAAGAACAGCTCAACGAATACTACACGGCCCACCTCGACGAGTTCAAGCTCTCGAGACCGGTGCTCAAGGTCCGTTTTCTGAATATCCTTAAGGACTCCCCATACCTCGCCCAGATAGTGGATGCTATGTCCGTCGAAGAAGAGGGCAGGGTACCTGAGGCCGACACGCTTGGCGCGGCCTATGCCCTGAAGTATTACGACCGCAGCGAGACCTGGACCGACGCGGCGCAGCTTGCGCTGCTGTTCGGAGTGGACGCCTCCCGGATGCTCTCCGCCCTGAAGGACAATCTCATCATCATAGAGCCCGAGGACAGGGGAGACGTGATGGTGGCCTATGTGTGTGACATCCAGAGAGAAGGCACCGCACCGCTCGAATACGTCGAAGACAGGATAAGGGACATCATAATATCCAACAGAAAGCACAAGCTTTTGAAAAGTTTGGAACAAGACTTGCTTACGGATGCCCTCGAACGCAAGAACTTTGTAATCTATCAGCAATGAACAATACAGCCAAAATTCTGATTTCTGCCGTCCTCACAGGACTTTGCACCATAGCTTCCGCCCAGAAGTACAGCGGAGTCATCGACAAGAGCGTCGCCGTAGTAGGCAACGAGATGATTACACTCTCCGAGGTGGAGAGCCAGGTCCAGATGCTCAAGGCACAGGGCCAGGCTTCCGACAAGAGCACGCGCTGCGAGATTCTGGAGCAGATGATGGAGTCGAAACTTTATCTGATGCAGGCAAGGATTGACTCCCTGACAATCAACAACGAGAACGTCAATTCCGAGCTCAACCAGAGACTCGACAATCTCCGCACCTACCTGGGTGGAGACGACAATGTCGCAGAATATTTCGGCAAGTCCATCACCACCCTCCGTCAGGAGTGGCGCGAGCAGCTCCAGGAGGTGAGCCTCACCCAGCAGGAGCAGCAGCAGATTGCCCAGAACATCCCCGAACTCACCCCTTACGACGTGAAGCAGTACCTGGACACCGTGGCAACCGAGAGCATCCCTATGGTGCCGACCAAATACCAGATGAGCCAGATTTGCGTCTATCCTGACCGCGAGGCCGCTGCAATGGCCGTGAAGGAGACCCTCCTGGGCCTGCGCGAGAGAATTATCAAGGGCGAGAAGTTCTCCACCCTCGCGCGCCTCTACTCCGAGGATCCGGGTAGCGCAAGAAAGGGCGGCGAGTTGGGTATGGCCTCGAAGTCCATCTTCTGGCCGGCCTTCTCCGATGCCGCAATGGCCCTCAAGCCGGGCCTCATCTCGCAGATAGTCGAGACCCCGGACGGCTTCCACATCATCGAAGTTCTCGAGAAGAAGGGTGATATGTTCAACGCCCGCCACATCCTCATCAAGCCGAAATACACCATCGAAGACGAACAGAAGGCCTACAAGAGGCTCGACAGCATCCGCACGGCCGTGCTCGACTCCAGCATCACCTTCGAGCTTGCAGCGCGTTTCTATTCCGAGGACCCTAAGACCCGCACCAACGGCGGCCAGATGGCAGATCCAAACACCGGCTCGGCGTATTTCGAGATCGACCAGCTCAAGCCTCAAGACTACGCGGCCATCTCCGATCTGCAGCCGGGCGAGATTTCTCAGCCTATCACCTCCCTGGACAACGAAGGCCGTGACGGAAACCTTGTCTACAAGATAGTCAGGCTGGACAAAGTGCTGCCTTCACACCCGGCTTCCTTCGAGAAAGACTACACTGACCTGCTCAGCATAGTTCAGCAGACCCGTCAGGTCCAGGCTCTGGACTCGTTCATCGACGACAAGTTGAAGAGCACCTACATAGTCATCGACCCTCTTTTCGAAGACTGTGACTTCGCCCGAAAAGGATGGACAGGAAAAATCCGAAAAGACTGATATTCCGGCTGGCCTGCGTGCTGATGGCCCTGTCGCCTCTGTCTGCCTGGTCCCAACAGGGTCAGACAGACTCTTTGGTACGTATCCTCAACGGCCAGTCCATACAGCTCATCGAAAGGCACGGTATGACCCTGCGAAAGGCCATCAAGGCGACCTTTCAGCATAACGGCACCCTGCTCATCAGCGACACCGCCCTGTGGAACGTCAATGCCAAGACCATCAACTGCAAGGGCAATGTCCAGCTCATCCAGGGCGAGACCCTGCTTACCAGTGAGACGCTTGACTACTTCATCGACCGGGACCTGGCTGAGTTCAGGGGCGGGGTAGTCCAGCTCCGCAACAAAAAGGAAAACATCCTGCGCACCCGTCACCTCGACTACAACACCAAGGACAGCGTGGCTCTGTTCCGCGGCGGCGCCGCGATGCGCAGCGAAGACGGCCAGATCATCGAGAGCGACGAAGGCTCCTACTCCAATGTGAGCCAGTACTTCGACTTCCTGGGCAATGTCAATATGTTCACGGACTCAGTCCGTGTCTGCACCAGTTCCCTCAGGTTCGACAGCGACGCCAACAAGGCGTATTTCACTTCCGACATAGACTTCTTCAAGGACGGAAGGATGCTCTCCGCATCCCGGGGTTGGTATGAGAAGAACCGCGAGACCTTCCTCTTCCGCGGCAAGGTCCACGGCCTTTCCGAAGACCAGGAAAGCTGGTCGGACAGCCTCTTCTACTACCGAACTCCCAACAATATCCTGATGCTCGGCAATGTCCACGTTCAGGACAGCAGCCGCAGCGTGGCCGCTCTGTCTGACTACCTCTTCTACGAGGACTCACTCTCGAAAGTGACTCTCAAGAAGGATGCTGCAATAGCGATGTGGCAGGAGCAGGACGGGGTGGTGGACACTACTTATGTGGGCGCTGACACCTGGATTTACCAGACCTTCAAGAAAAACACCATCCCTCGCGAGGAACTGCTTCTGGCAGCCTCCAGGCTGGAGGAAATAAGCATAGACGCAGTCGCACAGTTCCGTGCGGAAGCTGCCCGCAAGGCAGCTGAAGCAGCCGAGGCCGCAAAGGACGCCAACCCCAATAGCCCCAAGGGTGGCTCTGCCAAGCGCCTCTCAGCTGCCGGCAATCAGAATTCCGGTCAGCAGACCTCTTCTTCAAGCCAGAAGGCAAGCTCTCCCAAGACCGGTACCCCCAAGAGTAGCCTCAGCGCGCCGAAGGACTCGCTCCAGGCTGTCCGTGACTCCATCGCCCTCTCCAGGGACACGACCAAGATAGGCTTCGCCACAGGTCTGGGCAACATCCGCATCTTTAAAACCGATATGCAGCTGCGCTGCGATTCGCTCCGCTACAGCGATCTCGACTCCATCGTCCGCCTATACAAGTCGCCGGTAGTATGGAACGAGACAAACCGTCAATATACCTCAGACAGTCTCTTCGTGCTGATCAAGGACAACAAGATGGATCGCGCCAGCCTCAACTCCAACGCCTTCATCAGCGTGCGCGAAGACAGCCTCTGTTTCGACCAGATAAAGAGCAGCGACGCGATGGCCTACTTCGACGGCGAGATGCAGCTGAGGCGCTTTGACGCCCTGGGAGACGCAACCGCCCTTTTCTACCTCGAGGAGAACGACGTGCTCGCGACGGTAAACAAGGTTGAGAGCCGAATGCTCTCCGCTACCTTCGCCGATGGCGAGCTGGAAAGCATCTTCTATTTTGAAAAGCCCAAAAACGACGCCTACCCGCTCGTCCAGCTGCCTGCCGAGAGTCGCCTGCTGAAGGGCTTCAACTGGCAGGGCGACAGGCGCCCGCAGAGCAAGGATGACATTACCCGCCTGCGTGTAAAGCCTTCGCAAAGAAGCGAATATATGCGTCGCAGGCGTCCGGCCTTCCGCCATACCAACTACTACTTCCCACAGTGGGAGCAGGAATATGCCGAGCTGAAGGCTTCGCGCGCTAAAAAGGCGCAGGAAGCAAAGGCTGCCCGGGCCCAATCTCCGCTGCAGACCCCTTCAGAGGAGCGCCTTGCCCCCCGCGACAGCCTGCGGAGTGGACTTGACCTCTTCCGTTCCGACAGCCTCGCTATTCGGGACAGCCTCGGCATCGGACGAGCCCTTCGGGACAGCCTCGCATTGAAAGACAGTGTTGCCCGGATGGACAGCCTCGCCGCTGCCGACAGCAGCCTGCGCAGCGCAGGTGCCGATTCCCTGGGATTCAAGCCTCAGAGCCCGTCTGAGCTGCGCCGCGCCCTCAGGATTGCCCGCCGCGACGCCCGCTGGTCCGAACTCGACGAGAGAGACAGACAGCGTGCGGCAGCCAAGGCGGAGGCAAAGGCCAGAAGACTGGCCAAGCGCAACGCCCGCCTGGCGAAGCGCCAGGCCATCCAGGACGAAAAGGACCGCAAGAAACTTGAAAAGTATATCCAATATTACGAAAAACGCAAAGCGAACAATGAGTCAGAACCAAAACCTGAACCTGCCGGAGAACGCCCAGAGGGAACTCCGGCCGGGCGAAACCTACAAACCGTTGATGAGTCCCGAGTCGAAGCCTCTGGAGGTGACGCCGTACTCGGTGTCGATGGGACTTCTGATGACAGTCATCTTCTCGGCGGCAGCCGCTTACCTCGGCCTTAAGGTAGGCCAGGTCTTCGAGGCGGCAATCCCTATCGCAATCATAGCAGTCGGACTGACCGGTGCGCTCGGCAAGAAGGGCGGTCTGGGTCAGAACGTGATTATCCAAAGCATCGGCGCCTGTTCGGGCGTAGTTGTAGCGGGTGCAATCTTCACCCTGCCGGCCATCTATATCCTCGGCCTCGAGGTCAACTTCTATCAGATGTTCTTCAGCTCGCTGCTCGGCGGCTTTCTGGGCATCCTCTTCCTGATACCTTTCCGCAAGTACTTCGTCAAGGAGATGCACGGCAAGTACCCTTTCCCTGAGGCTACCGCTACCACACAAGTCCTCATCAGCGGCGAGGGCGGCGGCAAGAATGCGGGCACGCTGGTCGCTTCCGGCGTCATCGGCGGTCTTTACGACTTCGTCATCTCGACCTTCGGCGCCTGGGGTGAAACCCTCAGCACGACCGTTCTGCACGTCGGCCAGGTCGTTGCCGACAAGGCCAAAGTCGTCCTCAAGCTCAATACCGGCGCCGCCGTGCTGGGTCTCGGCTACATCGTAGGCCTCAAGTACGCCTTCATCATCTGCTGCGGTTCCTTCCTTGTATGGCTGGTCATCATCCCGCTGATGAACCTGATCTGGGGCTCCGAGGTGATTGACCTTATGGGCACCGGCATCAGCCAGACCGTCTCGCAGATGTCAGCCGAACAGATTTTCAAGGAGTACGCCCGCCACATCGGCATCGGAGGCATCGCTACCGCCGGCATCATCGGCATCATCAAGAGCGCCGGAGTTATCAAGAGCGCTGTGTCCCTGGCGGTCGGCGAGTTCCGCCCGAAGAGCGGGGCCCCTGCAGGCAAGGTTGAGCGCACCCAGGAGGACCTTCCTATGAAGACGGTAGTCTGGGGCATCGCCATCGCCCTGCTCGCCATCTTCGCCTTCTTCGCTTTCGGCGGGGTAGTCAACAATATCTGGCAGGCCCTCGTCGGCCTGGTGATTGTCGCCCTGATTTCCTTCCTGTTCACCACCGTCGCGGCCAATGCCATCGCCATCGTGGGCAGCAACCCTGTCAGCGGAATGACCATTATGACTCTTATCATCACCGCCCTCGTCCTTGTGGCAGTCGGCCTCAAGGGCAATGCGGGTATGGTTGCGGCTATGGTCATCGGTGGCGTCGTGTGCACCGCCCTCTCTACTGCCGGCGGTCTGATCACCGACTTCAAGATAGGCTACTGGTGCGGCACCACGCCGCGCAAGCAGGAGGCCTGGAAGTTCGTGGGTGTAGCAGTCGCAGCAGCCACCGTCGGCGGCGTAATGCTCATCCTCAACAAAACCTACGGATTCGTGGGTGAAGGCGCGCTCGTCGCCCCTCAGGCCAACGCTATGGCAGCCGTCATCCAGCCTATGATGAACGGCGGTTCGGCACCGTGGCTGCTTTACGGCATCGGCGCCCTCATCGCCATCGCCCTCACCGTATTCAAAGTGCCTGCCCTTGCTTTCTGCCTGGGTATGTTCATACCTATCGACCTCAACCTCCCGCTGCTGCTGGGCGGTGCCATCTCGTGGTTCGTCAGCTCGCGCAGCAAGGACAAGGCTGTCAACGAGGCCCGTGCCCAGAAGGGAACGCTCATCGCCAGCGGCTTCATCGCGGGCGGCGCGCTGATGGGAGTGGTTTCGGCCATCCTCAAGTTTGCCAATGTTGACTGGTACCTCTACAGCTGGAACAGTGTGGCTCCAGGTGCAGGCGCATCCGGAGCAGAGATGATAGCCATCATCCCTCTTGTGCTGCTGTGCGCTTATATGATTGTTTCTTCAATCAGAGCAAAGAAGTAATGAAAAAGTTAGTAGTGTATTGCCTGTCGTTGCTTGTTCCCACCGGGGTCTTCGCAGCGGCAAGGACGGTTGAGGCTGATACAGCCGTCCGTTATGAAAGAATCGATTCGTCCGTTGTAAGGGCGTACAGTTTTTATGAAAATTCCATTTCTGCCTTCGGTTCGCCCCTCAAGGGCCTCTCGAAGCAGAGCCTGCCGCAGAATGTGACCCTGGAGCAGGCGCTCCGCCTAATGCCCTCGGTAGATATCCGCGAGAGGGGAGGCAAGAGCGTCCAAAGCGACATCAGCATCCGCGGCGGCAGCGCTGACCAGACCGGCCTGCTGCTCAACGGCATCGACTTCACCGACATCCGCACCGGCCACCAAACCCACAGCCTTCCGGTCGATGCGGACATCGTCGGCGAAATGCGCCTGCTGGACGGCGGCAACCAAGGCCTCACCGGTGCCATCAATATGATAGCGGGACCCTCCGAGCCGGAGTACCTCAGGGTTCACCTAGCAGGCGGCGACCACCTCTACCGCTATGCCAATGTCTCCGGGGCGACGCGCCGTGAGGGCAAGGGGACGCTTGACCTGTTCGGTGCCGCCTCGCTCAAGGGTAGCGCGGGCTACCGCCCTTCCACCGACTTCAACAACTACAACCTCTATTCGCTCGTCCGCTACAGCAGCGCGGCAGTGGGCAGTTTCGAGGCCCAGGCGGGCTACCAGAACAGGGCCTTCGGCGCCAACGGCTTCTACTCGCTGAAGTTCCCGGACCAGTTCGAGCAGACCTCGACCGCCATTGCCTCCCTGCGTTGGAACAAGACCATCTCGCGCCTTCTGCTTGAATCCTACGTCTCATACAGGCGCAACACCGACCGCTTCGAACTCATCCGCGGCAGCGAGACGAAAGTGCCTTTCAACTACCACCTCACCGACAACTACGGCTTCTACCTGTCCGCCTCCTATGTCTGGCTCGCGGGAAGAACCAGCCTCAGCGGAGAGCTGCGCCACTCCAAGATCCTCAGCACCGTGCTCGGTGAGACCCTCTCCGAGCCTCTTGCCATCCAGGGCGCATCCGACCGCTTCTACACCAAGGGCGGCACCCGTCGCTGGGGCAATGTGCAACTGCGCCACCAGAAGCAGTGGGAGCACTTTGGGGTCAAGGCCTCCTTCGAAGCTGATTTCAGCCCATACGGCATCACGCCGCTGTGGAACGCCGGCCTCGACTGGAAACCAGACGAGAACTGGTCGCTCCGCCTTGTCGGTGCGCGCACAATGCGCCTTCCGACCTTCACTGACCTGTACTACACTGCGACCGGCTATGTCGGAAACCCGAACCTCGTGCCGGAAAAGGCCACGATGGTGGTGGCCGACCTGCTTTGGACCAACAAGGTATGGAGCCTGGGCGCAGATGCCTTCTTCCGCCATGGCAGCAACCTCATCGACTGGGTGAAGGAAGATGCCGCCTCGCCTTGGGAGTCGCGCCAGATTACCAGCATGAACACTGCCGGGGTCGACTTCAACGTCGGCTTCACACCGGAGAGCGGTGTGGTTGAGAGCCTCAATCTGCGCGGTGGCTATGTCTGGGCCGACAAGGACTCCGGAAGCCTGATTTCAAAGTACGTGATGGACTATATGCGCTTCAAGACCAGCTTTGTCGCCGCCTTCCGCTTCGGGCGTCATTTCCGCCTGAGCGCCGACGCGACCCTGTATGACCGATACGGAAAATACACCGACGCTCTCGGACAGACGCAAAGCTATGAGCCTTACGTGCTGGTCAATGCCAGCCTGTCCTACAAGGTCGGTGCATTCAAATTCTACATCGATTTGGAGAATGCGACCTCAACGGCCTATTTCGACTACGGCGGACTCCCTATGCCCGGTATCTGGGCAATGGGCGGCGTAGTGATCACCCTGCGCTAGGCGTCTTTGTCGGCAAACAGGGCTATCAAGTTGATAATAACCTTTGACGCCTTCTCCATATTCTCGACGGTCACCCACTCGAACTTGCCGTGGAAGTTCAAGCCCCCTGCAAAAATGTTAGGGCAAGGGAGGCCGCGGAAGGAAAGGTTTGCTCCGTCGGTGCCTCCGCGGATAGGCTGGATGCGCGGCTTGATACCTGCCATCTCCATTGCCTTCTGAGCCTTCTCTATGATGTGCCGGTGAGGCTCTACCATCTCCCTCATATTGCGGTACTGGTCTTTGATGGTAAGCGTTACGGTGCCTTCGCCGTAGCGGGCGTTGATGAAATTGGCGCACAGGCGCATCGTTTCCTTCTTAGCTTCGAGTTTGGCGCCGTCGTGGTCCCTGATGATATATGAGGTTTCGCACTCCTCGACCGTGCCCTGGAAGCTGATCAGGTGGAGGAAGCCGTCATAGCCTTCGGTGTATTCCGGCTTCTGCTCCTTCGGGAGCAGGGAGTCGAACTCTTCGGCAATGCGTATGGCATTGAGCATCTTGCCCTTTGCGTAGCCCGGGTGGACATTGCGCCCCTGTATGCGCAGGTGTGCGCTGGAGGCGTTGAAGTTCTCGAATTCGAGCTCTCCGACTTCGCCTCCGTCCATCGTGTATCCGAAATCCGCCCCGAACTTCTCCACATCGAACTTAACTACGCCGCGGCCTATCTCCTCGTCAGGGGTGAAGCCGATGCAGATTTTTCCGTGCTTGAATTCAGGATGGCTGACGATGTACTGGACAGCGTCCATTATTTCGGCAACGCCCGCCTTGTCATCGGCCCCAAGCAGCGTGGTGCCGTCAGTGGTGATCAGGGTTTCTCCTTTGTGGTTTAGCAACTCCGGGAAGTCCTTCGGGTCGAGCATCAGGCCTTCGACGCCCTTGAGCGCAACGGCGCTGCCGTCATAGTCGGGGATGATCTGCGGCTTGACGTCCTTGCCGGAAGCGTCAGGAGAAGTATCCACGTGGGCGATGAAGCCAATTGCAGGCACGTTTTCCTCAATATTGGACGGGATGGTCGCCATCACATATCCCCACTCATCCAGGCTGGCCTCCACTCCGAGTGCGGTGAGCTCGTCACGGAGCATCTTCAGCAGCGTGAGCTCTTTCTCTGCCGAAGGCTGGCTTTCACTCTGTTCGTCGGACTGCGTGTCCACAGCGACATATCTCAAAAATCTCTCTGTTAACTTTTCCATAATGTGTAAAAATACACAAATTTTCGCAATTTCATAACGGCCCGCCGGGCTTTGGCCTCTCCCGCGCAGCAGAGAGTTACAGCGTTGGCGACAAGAATGACAGGCAATCATCGCTGATTTGGCCTCTCCCGCGCAGCAGAGAGTTGCAGCCGCCGAGCCACGTAATGCCAGACGACGTCACCATAAAACCCTCAATATCCCTCGTGCCTCCAATCTCCAATCGCCTTCAATCGCCTTCAACTCCCAATTCTCGCTCACTATCCTCTGCTCACTATCCTCTGCTCACTATCCTCTGCTCACTATCCTCTGCTGCACACCTCGTGTCATTCACCTGAGCGGGTAACCCCCCGTCAGAAGTACCTGTGAGGCACATTGGGTGCGCAGGTGAGACCATTATGCCCTCACCTGCGCGCTTGACCCCTGTCAGAAGTGCTTCTGAGGCATCCTAGGTGCGCAGGTGAATGACAGGAAGAGACGATTTCTTCGACAGAGGTAGGGAAGGGCCAATTTTTTTGTGATGGGAGGCACCGCAGGCTCGCAAAAGCGGGCTCGCCTGCTACGGCGCGCGGCTGCGGGGAGCTCGCTAAAGGCTCTCCTCGCCGAGGCCGTTGCCGCTCCCAAATCAGATTTTGATGAAGTTTTGTCAAACACCTGCGCGGGTAACCCCTCTCAGAAGTGGTTCTGAGGCACATTGGGTGCGCAGGTGAGACCATTAT
>JAEDLO010000123.1 GCA_016295245.1 Bacteroidales bacterium
GTCGGCCGGGTAATGTACTCCCCATTCCTTGCGCAGGGCATCCATCTGACGCATAATGGCGAGGGTTTCCGCGTGCGGCATCAGCGGCGATTCGCCTAGGCCCTCCTCGATGCAGCGCTTGCACTCGAAGACCTCGTATTCGTAGCCGTTGACCATATCGTCAGCCTTTGTGTAGCTGGCGACCAGCTCATAGTTGCGATATACCTCGACCTTTTCGGGACAATTGACATTGTCCACGCGGATGTAGCCTTCAGTGCCGCTGATGATGCCCTGGCGGTCATTCAGGCAGCGCGAACCCGCCTGGAGATTGGCCATCCTGCCGTCGCGGTAGGCCAGGGAGATGCATTCCTGCGTGTCCACTCCCGTCGGCCCCATAAAACAGTTGGACACGCTGCGGACGATGTCATCGCCGAAGTACATCCTTGCGAAGTTGATCACATAAACGCCCAGGTCGAGCAGGGCGCCGCCGCAGAGTTCGGGGCGGAGCATGCGCTCCTTGTTGCCGTTCATATAGCAGAGTGTGGCGGTCAGCACACGCGGTTCGCCAATGATGCCGCTATCAAGCAAGTCCTTGATTTTCAGCGATAACGGCATATATCGCGTCCAGATCGCTTCGGTGATGAAGAGCCCCTTGGAGTGCGCCTTGGCGATGAGCTCCCTGGCCTCGCGCTCATTGGCTGTGAAGGATTTTTCCACAAGGCAAGGCTTGCCGTAGTCGAGGGCAAGGCTGGCGTGGGCGAAATGGTGGGAGTGAGGGGTGGCAACATACACGAGTTCAATGTTCGCGTCGGCGAGCATCTCTTCGTATGATCCGTATGCTTTCGGGATGCCATACTGCGCGGCGAAGGCCTGCGCCTTTTCGAGACTTCTTGAGGCAATGGCGTACACTTCGCAGCCTTGCGGCTTATCCCGGAGGGCTGTGGCCATAAAGCCGGCGATCCGGCCGGCGCCGATGATTCCTACTTTCATATTGCTGGATTTTGTGTTTCCCTTTCCGCTACGGTCAAGCGGCGTACGGGCTTGAAATTCGTGAAAAACTTGGAGGCCACAACACGAAGCACGGTGTAGGCCGGAATGGCCATCAGCATAGCCAGGATGCCACCGAAGTGGCCGGCGAGGAGCAGGACTATGAAGATTTCCAGAGGGTGTGCCTTGACCGAGCTGGAGTAAATCAGCGGCTGGAAGAAGAAGTTGTCAACCATCTGGGTCGCCAGCAGGCAGGCAAGGATGATGAGGATGAACACCCATACGCTCACGTCGGGACCGAAATGGCCGGCGCAGGCGTATTTTATGATGACGGCAAGCGTGACGCCTAGGATTTCGCCGATGAGCGGGCCGACATACGGGATGATGTTGAGCAGGCCGGTGATGAAGGCGATGCCGATGGAGTACTTGAAGCCCATCCTGCCGATAAGAAGCAGCCACAGGAAGTTTAGCAGGGCGACACCTATGACTTCCAGGACTATGCCCGAGAAGTATCTGGACATCAGGGAGTTGATCTCGGAGATGGATTCGTGGGTCTTGGCCTCGAGCCTGTCAGGAACGCAGGCTGCGACTATCTTCGGGAAGAGGGTCCTGTCCTTGAGGAAGAAGAAGGCGATGAAGACCATCGCGAAAATGGCGATGCCGAAATCCGCCACGAAGCCCGCCACTCCCGTAATCACGCTGGAAACCATAGAGACATTGAGCAGGGCGGACATCTTTTCTACCACAAACTTCTGGATACTGAAGTCCTCGCCCAGGAAGGAGAAGGTCTCCCTGAGATATCCGTTCAGGCTCTCAAGTGGCTGCACAAGGGAGGATGGCGCCCTCTCGACATTAGCCTTAGAGATGTCGGAAGCTATGCTCGAGAAGGTTGGCACCATCAGGGAAATGACTCCAAGGAAGGCGGACAGGAGAATAATCAGGGTCAGTACTGAACTCAGCCACGACGGCATCCGCCATCGGGCTATCCTGATCTTGTCGATGAGATTTTTGAGCGGCCTGCCGACAAGCGAGAGCACTGCTGCGCCTATGATGTACAAAAGGACGGGGCTGATGCCCTTGACCACCAGGACTGCAATAGATAGCAAGGCCGCTATGAAAAGCAGCCTGGCAAGCCTGTCAACATATCTTCCTCCCATTTGCGTTCTTTATTTAAGGGTTCTGGTGAAGAAGTCGAGGATGTGGCCTTCGGCGAGTTTGTGAGCCTCCGGTTCAGGGAAGCCGTGACTGCCGTCAGGTATGACATTGACTTCGCAACTTTCATAGACGTTCTTGGCGCGCTCGATGTAACCGCCTGCGGTGATCGGGTCCTTGTCTCCATAGACTATCATCACGTCGCCGTGATAGTTCGCCATCTCCTCGAAGACATTGTAGCCCACGAGCTGGTCATAATATACGTGTGAAAGCATAAGCCCCATAACAGGGAAGCCCGTCTCCGAGCTGATTGCCTCCTTAGGGTGAACGGTCACGGCGTGCTCGGCAATGGAGAATGCAGGGTAAACTAGGATGACGGATTTGAACTCCTGCGGCATCCTGGCCGATGCGATGGCTGCCACAAGGCCCCCTTGGCTGCATCCCAACAGCGAAATCCTGTCCTGGTCGATGAAATCCCAGGCCTTGACCATTTCCACAATCGAGGCGATGTCATCGGCTTCTGTGAATACGGACATCTCGATTGACTTTCCTTCGCTGCGGCTGTTGTTGGACCCTCCGGTGAAATCGAAGATGTAGCAGGCAATGCCGGCCTGCGCGAGGTTCTGCGCATAGACCTCCACCTCTCTGAAAGAAGAGTTGTAGCCGTGGGCAAGGATGGCCAGCGGTTTCTTGGTCTCGCTGCTATATGGCATATAAAGGCTGCCATAAATATTCAGGCCCTTTGCATTGGTGCAGTGGACTTCCATAGTGTAGAAGTCGCAACTGCTTTGTGTGCTTTCTTGCTTTGACTTGCATCCGCCAAGGCAGATGAGGCAGAAGGCAGTAAAAACTGCAAAAAAGGTATTAGTCTTCATAATGACAATAAAGATAACGAAAAATTAATTCAGCCGAAAAAAATCAATCACCTGCGTCATAAACCCCAATTTGAGACATCGTCATTCTACCGAAGTGCAATGTGATTTGACCACGAATTCTCGAAGACCCTTTTTCAACAAAATGCCACTAGCAACGGCCGCGGCGAGGAGAGCCTTTGGCGAGCTCCCCGCAGCCGCGCGCCGTAGCAGGCGAGCCCGCTTTTGCGAGCCTGCGGTGCCTCCCAGAGTGGAATAATGAGCCTCCGCCCTCTCTCTCGGAGAACTCACCCC
>JAEDLO010000041.1 GCA_016295245.1 Bacteroidales bacterium
ATATCATCGAGCATATCTGAACGGCTCATCATCACCTTTTCATCAGGCAGGCTCCAGGTAAGTCCGAGGGCCTGTCCGCGCGGGATGATGCTCACCTTAAGCACAGGATCGCAACCCTCAAGCAGCCAGCCGGTAACGGCGTGGCCCGCCTCGTGATATGCCGTAAGCTTCTTCTCCGCTTTGGACATAAGGGTCTTCTTGCGCTCTATTCCGCCCACCACGCGGTCAACGGCATCAAGGAAGTCCTGATTGTCGATATCCTTCTTGTTCTTGCGGGCGGCGGTAAGCGCAGCCTCGTTGCAGACATTGGCAATATCGGCACCGCTGAAGCCCGGAGTATTGCGGGCAATGCCCTCGAGGTCGAAGTCAGGCGAGAGCTTGAGCTTCGAGATGTGCACCTGGAAAATCTCCTTGCGCTCGTTCAGATCCGGAAGGGTGACCTGAATCTGGCGATCGAAGCGTCCTGCACGCATAAGGGCCTTATCGAGGATGTCGGCGCGGTTGGTTGCAGCCAGCACGATGACGCCGCTGTTGGTACCGAAGCCGTCCATCTCCGTAAGAAGCTGATTGAGAGTATTTTCGCGCTCGTCATTTGAAGAGAAGCCCACATTTTTGCCACGTGCGCGGCCGACAGCGTCGATCTCGTCTATGAACACGATGCACGGAGCCTTCTCCTTGGCCTGGGCGAAGAGATCCCTGACGCGGCTTGCACCCACGCCGACGAACATCTCCACGAAATCCGAGCCGCTGATTGAGAAGAAAGGCACATTGGCCTCACCTGCAACAGCCTTTGCGAGCAGGGTCTTACCCGTACCCGGAGGGCCTACCAGAAGGGCGCCCTTAGGAATCTTTCCGCCCAGGGCTGTGTACTTCTGAGGGTTGCGCAGGAAATCCACAATCTCCATCACCTCCTCCTTTGCGCCGTACAGGCCGGCAACATCCTTGAAGGTCACGTTCACCTTGTCCTTGTCCATCAGTTTGCCGGTTGCCTTGCCGACGTTGAACGGATTCATACCACCGGCACCTCCCTGGCCTCCTCCGGCACCACCGCCCATATTGCGGAACATTCCGCGGAACATCCAGATCCAGAAGAAGACCAGCAGGATGAACGGAAGCCACTCGAGCAGACTGCCCCAGACCTTTACCTCATTGTCCATCACGAACTTGACCTGAGACGGCTCCGGCAGCTGTTCATTCAGTTTGGAAAATTCGGTCTCGGGATCGAACTTGGTGGAAGTATAGAAGAAGAAATGCGGAGACTTGTTGGGCAGTTTGCCTCCAACGAACTCCGAGCTGTATTTTTCAAGGCGCTCCGGCTTCACTGTCACGGTGCCCCTGAAATCATTGCGTATGAAATGAACCTCCTTTACATCCCCGGACAGGACCATATCCTGAACCTGGGCCCACTCGATTTTCTTTGCCTGCGGACCCGAGTTTGCGAACAGCATATAGCCAATCAGGACTACAAGAAGGATGTAGAACCACGAGAGGTTAAGCTTGAATACCTTTACCTTTTTTTTCGATTTTTTATCTTTTGGATTTTGAGCCATCTTGAATTATTTTTGCAATCTTACAAATATACAAACAAAAATGGCACCACAAGACAAGTTTACTGACATATTATGGTTAGAAGAGGCAGATTCCACCAACAGCGAGCTCAGAAGGCGGCTGGACAGCGCTGACAATCTGTCAATCATCTCCGCCAGAAGCCAGACAAAGGGCCGCGGACAGGGCGACCACAGCTGGTTTTCCAGCCCCCGGACCAACCTGACATTCAGTATTCTTTTCCGTTTTCCCGCCGCCGAAGGCGAGCCCTTTGCCGTCAGGGCAGGCGAAGAAGCGCTGCTGATTACCTGTGTGACCACCCTCGCTCTTCGCGACTACCTGCTCGAGAGGGGCATCACCGCCCGCATCAAATGGCCAAACGACATCTGGGTTGGCGAGCGCAAAATCTGCGGCATCCTGATAGAGAACATCCTGGAGGGCAGTTTCGTTCGAGAAAGCATAGTTGGCATAGGCCTTGACGTGAACGAGGAGAACTGGCCGGACAACCTGCCCAACCCTGTATCTATGAAGCAGTTGACAGGAGTACACTACAATCTTGACGCGGAGCTTGTCGCCCTGCGTGAACAGCTCTGTTCTCGATTTGAAACACTGGGGACCCTTCAGGGACGCAGCGCCCTGCTGGAGGAGTTCAACAGATATATGTTCAGACTCCCCGAAGGGCAGCAATAGCCGCTGCGGGGTCCTGAGCCCCGAAGACTGAGCTGCCTGCGACGGCAATGTCCACGCCGCACTCGCGTACTGCAGCCACATTGCCCGCTCCCACGCCGCCGTCAATCTGGATGAGAGTGTTTGCGCCGCGGCGGGCGATTTCAGCCTTCAGGCGCGCAACGCGCTCATAGGTCTCGGCGATGAACTTCTGACCCCCGAAACCGGCGAACACCGACATCACCAGCATATAGTCAGCCTTGCCGATGTAAGGAAAGAGTTTCTCGACGGGCACGTCAGGGTTAATCGCCACACCCGCCTTCATTCCGAGGGCGTGGATGCTCTCGATATGGCGCGAAGTGCTGCGGCCAGCAGCCTCATAATGGAAGGAGCACATTGAAACCCTGTCAGACGCCAGCTTGGCAAACCACTTTTCAGGATGCACTACCATCAGATGGGCGTCCATCGGCGCCGTGGCTATCCCGGCAACCTGATCGATAACAGAAAAGCCGAAAGAAATGTTTGGCACAAGTGTACCGTCCATCACGTCAAGGTGGATGATGTCGCCGCAATCATTAATAAGCCTGATGTCCTTCTCGAGATGAAGGAAATCCGCGGCAAGTATGGATGGGGCTATCTGAAAAGCCATATATGTTGAAGATTATAGTTTAGCCTTCGGCAGGAAGCAGGGTGGCCTCGATGTCGGTCACGTACTTTTTAAATACGCGATCGGTGGACATCAGGTCCGTGACGGTATTGCAGGCGTGGAGCACGGTCGCGTGGTCCTTGCCGCCTATCTCCATACCGATGGTCGCGAGCGAGCAGTTGGATACAAGCTGGCGGCTCAGGTACATCGCAATCTGGCGAGCCTGCACTATCTGGCGTTTGCGGCACTTCGAAAGCAAATCTTCGCGGCTTATGCCGAAGTACTCGCAGACAGTCTTCTGGACCTTGTCGATGTCGATGCTCGGCTTCTCATCTACAATCAGGTTCTCAGTGATGCTGGCGGCAAGTTCCATAAGGGACTTGTTTCTCTCCACGGAAGAATAGGCAATCAGAGACAGCAACGCACCCTCAAGTTCGCGGAAATTGGTCTTTACCCTCGAAGCGAGGAATTCGAGCACTTCGTCAGGAAGCTCCACACCCTCACGGTATGCCCTTGAGCGGAGCATAGCCAGACGGGTATTGTAGTCAGGCTGGCTGAGCTTGACGCTCAAGCCCCATTTGAAGCGGCTCAGAAGCCTCTGTTCGAAGTTCTGGAGTTCGATAGGAGCACGGTCGGAAGTGAAGATAAGCTGCTTGCCACTCTGGTGGAGGCTGTTGAACACGCTGAAGAAAGCGTTCTGGCAGCCAGCTCCCATAAGGTCCTGGATATCATCGACGATAAGCACTTCTATCTTCATATAGAAGGCAAGGAAATCGATGAGCTTGTTGTGGACGGCCACTGCGTCCATATACTGTATCTTGAATTGGCTGGCAGACACATAAAGCACCACCTTTTCAGGGAAGCGCTGCTTGATCTCCAGACCTATGGCTTGGGCCAGATGAGTCTTGCCCATACCCGGTCCGCCGAAAATGAACAGAGGATTAAAAGGGGTGTTGCCCGGCGAACGGGAGATATTGTGCCCTGCGGTCACACCCATCTTGTTGCACTCGCCGCAAATCAGCGATGCAAAACTGTATTCAGGATTGAGCCTCGGGTCAATCTTGACCTTTGCGGATTTCAGTCCTATGGCTATCCACGGGTCTTTATAGTCCATCTGCGACTGCGAGCTGATGGAGACAGTCGGATTGGTGGGAGTATCCTGCTCCCTGGACGGCAAAGTAACCGAAGGCTGGTTGACTACCGGGCGGACCTGGTAGGCCAATTTGGCGTCAGCGCCAATCACGCGCTTGAGCGCGGCCTTCAAGACTTCAAGATATGCCGACTCAAGGTATTCACGGAAGAAGTGTGAAGGTACCTCGATAGTCAGGCGCGCCTCAACAAGTGAAACCGGCCTGATCGGCTTGAACCAGGTCGAAAACTGCTGAGGCTCGACTACATTGGCAATAAATGCCAAACAGTCGTTCCAGACAGTTACGTGTTTCTCTTGAGATGACATTTCTTGATTATCGTTTTTGACGAGTGCAAAATTGAGGAAAAAAAAGTTACAAATAAATTGATTTGCTCTTGCATTTAATCTTTTTTTTACCTTAAATGTTGATTAAAACTTCCTCAATCGTCTATATTATAAATTTCTGATAATCAATCATTTAAAAATACCATAATCCCCTAAGTCGCTATCCTGCAACGTTTGCTAATTTAAAATTTATCAAATTTAGTAGCACCCTTCCTGATAGTGTCTGATGCAGGTCAAAAATCCTATCTTTGTGAAATTGACTACCTTAGGTTTTCGGATTATTTGAATCTTTTTACAGACTCCCCTTCTATCACAACGATGAAGCAGTCGGGGAATTTTTTCTTTACCTTTTGGAGATTCTGCTTTGGAGTTTGAGGCTTTTCGTCAACGCAGATGAAGTATTTGTATAATTTGCCGCTGCGGATGATCTTCGGCTTGTAGCCCATAAACATAGATGAATCTTCCGGCAGGAGCTTTCCTGACACGAGCACCTGGATTGCATAGAGTGTCTTCGACTCGGAAGTCTCCGCGGTCGGGGCTTCCGACGCCGAGGCCTGCACGCCGGCCTGCTCACCGCCGTTCACCTCAGCGGGCGTATTCCCGCCTGTATCAGCCTTGTCCGCCGGCTTTGCAGCCTCTTCCTTCGGAGCCTTGTCTACAGGTTTGGCAGTCTCAGACTTCGGAGCATTGTCCGCCGGCTTTGCGGCTTGGGGTTCGGTCTCCGGGGCGGTGGAGCTGATATCCAGACTACTATCATAGAGGGTCTTGTATTCTTTGAAGGCCTTGAAGAGGCAGTCAGCCAACTGGTCGCGCTTCTTCTCATCGCGCAATATCGCCAGGTCCGCCGTGTTCGAGATGAAGCCCAGCTCCACAAGCACCGAAGGCATCGCGGTCTTCCATAGCACATAGAATGGATCCTGATGGAGTCCCCTGTCAACCTTTAGCGGTCCGGCGGCGAGATTTTTGTTAATGATCTGCGCAAAGCGGACGCTCTGCTCAAGATGGGCGTTCTGCATCAGGAGCATAAAGATATATGACTCCGGATCCGAAGGGTCGAAGCCCATATATTTGGTGGAATAGTCATCCTCAAGGAGAATCACGGAGTTTTCCCTCTTGCAGACCTCCATATTGTTGGCATATAGGTCGCGGTTTTTCTTCGAGGATTGTCCGAGCACGTGGACCGAGTAGCCGCTCGGGCTCTTGGACGTGGTGGCGTTGATATGGATGGAAATGAAAAGATTTGCACCCGCCTTATTGGCGATCTGGGGCCTGTCGTCGAGCGTAACGAATTTGTCTCCGGTACGCGTCTGAATCACCTTCACATCGGGGTATGCAGCTGAGATCTTGGACGCGAGGCGGCGTGAGATATCCAGCGTGAGGGTCTTCTCGTAGGTTTTCTTGTCTGAGCTCACGCAGCCGGGGTCATTTCCTCCGTGACCGGCGTCAATGACGACAGTCGAGAGCTTGAGCTTGTCGGAGGCGGGTGCCGAAACGGTCTGGAGCAGCAGGAGGGCGATTAAGAAGAACACTCTTTTCATACTCCAAAGATAACAATAAATAAAATATAAATCGTAAATTTGTAAGATTTTGAGAAAGTACGCGCTCATACTTGCCCTGGTGCTGACGGCTCTTTTCCTGAGTCCTGAACTTTCAGCCCAGTCAAGGCGTCCCCGCCGGGGAGGCCAGACTTACGGTATGCGCATTGAAAAGCAGGTCAACGCTCCCGACAGCGCCACTCTTGCCCGCCGGGATTCCATACGCAGGGCCGATTCCCTCCACAGGGCTGACTCCGCCCAGATGCTCGGCAAAAGTTCCCTCACCGCACCGGCCTTCACCACTGCGAGAGACTCCATCCTGGAAGTCTTCTCCAACGGCCAGCGCAAAATCTACTACTACGGCGACGTAACCGTCAAGTACGACAATATGGAGCTTACAGCCGAATATATGGAGTACGACATGAACACAGGTACCGTGTTCGCCCACGGCATCTACGACAGCCTGGCGGAAGAGTGGGTGGGCCGCCCGGTGATGACCCAGGACGGCAAAACCTACGAGATGGAGGAGGTCCACTACAATTTCGATTCCGGCAAGGCCCGCATCAAGAATATGAAAACCACCGAGGATGAAGGCATTATTCACGGCCAGAACATCAAGATGATGAAGGACCGCTCGATCAATATGACCAAGGGCAAATACACCGTCTGCGATGCCGACCATCCCCATTATTATCTCAAGATGTCCGCGGCCAAGATCATCACCGACCCAAGCCAGAAGACCGTCTTCGGTCCGGCCAATGTGGTAATCGAAGATGTGAACATCCCTTTCCTCGGCCTGCCGTTCGGCTTCGTGCCCGAGAGGCCTAAAAGGGCGACCGGCATCCTGATGCCGACCTTCGGCGAAGAGGAGTCGCGAGGTTTCTACCTCAAGGATGCCGGTATGTATTTCGTTTTCGGAGACTACCTCGACCTCTCCATCACCGGCGATTACTTCACCCTCGGTTCCTGGGCGGTGGATATCAATTCGCGCTACAAGGTCAACTATAAGTTCAACGGCAACCTCTCGCTCAACTACTCCAATGACCAGGTGGGCGAAAAGGGTACGCCGGAGTACTTCCAGACCCGCAACTTCGGCGTCAAGTGGTCGCACAGCCAGGACTCCAAGGCCCATCCGGGTATGAATTTCAGCGCTTCGGTCAACTTCCAGAGCCCGAAGAACAACCGGTATAACTCACACTCCATCGACGAGGCCCTCCAGAGCCAGATCAGTTCATCAATTTCCTGGTCCCGCAACTGGAACGGCAAGTTCAATCTCAGCATTAACGGCACCCACAGCCAGAATATGCGTGACTCGTCCTACACCTTCACGCTTCCGAACATCAGTTTCTCGATGAGCACAATCTACCCGTTCAAAAGAAAGAACAGGGTCGGAAAGGAGCGTTTCTACGAGAAGTTTTCAATCGGCTACAACACTTCCTTCCAGAACAAGATCAATTTCAAATCTTCCGAATTTGACGTAAACGAACTGCTGGGCAAGTTCCAGACCTCGATGACCCACAACTTCTCCATCGGCCTGCCTTCCTTCCAGCTGTTCAAGTACATAAGCGTCGCTCCCGGAGTAAGTTACGGAATGAACTGGCACTTCCGGAAGAACGACTACCAATACAATCCCGAAACCGATAAGGTAGAGCAGATAGAGGGACGCCAGTTCAACACCTTCGGCATCACCCAGCGCTACTCGTTCAACATCTCGGCGAGCACCCGACTCTACGGTATGTTCAACTTCGGCAAGCACAGCAAGGTCCAGACCATACGCCACGTCGTCTCCCCTTCGCTGTCCTTCTCCCTTAGTCCTGACCTTAACACCTATGCCAACGGCTACCGCACCCTCCATTACACCGACGCTTCGGGTATGGAGCGCGACTACCGCTACAATATCTACAGGGCGGCAGGTGTAAGCGTGCCATCCGGAGAGCGCAGCGCAACTGCCTCAATCTCAATAGGCAACAATCTCGAGGCCAAGGTCCGCGACTACGCCGACACCACCGGCAAAGGAAACCGCAAGGTCAAGCTCATCGACCAGTTCAACATAAATACGGGCTACAACTTCCTGGCGGACTCGCTTAATATGAGCGTCGTTTCGATGACTATGTCCACCACCCTATTCGATAAGGTCAGCCTCAGCGGAAGCGCCTCTTTCAACCCTTACGCCATCGGCCCAAACGGCACTACTGTCAACCGCTTCGCCATCTCCGAAGGCCAGGGCCTGCTGCGCTTCAACTCTGCTTCCCTGTCAGCATCCTACTCCCTCACAGGCAAGGGCAAGATAAACGGCAATGACGGCAGCAAGGACGCCAAGGGCGGCGGCTCCGCAACTTCGACCAATGCCTACAGGCGCATCTACTACCACCCCGTCACCGGCGAATTCATCCCCGACGGCTGGCTATACTACACCAACCCCAACGCTCCGTGGTCGCTCAACCTCAGCGGCGTGCTCTCGATGAACCGGCGCTACTATAAAGACCTTGAGAGCGGCATCTATGTGGGCAAGAACGACATCACGGCCACTCTCTCCGCCACCGGCAACATCCAGCTCACCCCAAAGATGAGCATCAACCTGTCCACAGGTTTCGACTTCGTCGCAATGAAGATGACCACTACCCAGCTGAGCGCCACCTACGACCTTCACTGCTTCAACATCTCCGTATCCTGGGTACCTACCGGACAGTGGAAATCCTACAGTTTCCGAATTGCCGCCAATGCAGCCGCCCTCTCAGACCTTCTCAGGTTCAGAAAGAGCGACAGCTATTGGGATAATAGATAATTTTAATTATATTTGCGGCATAATATCCATTGCCGGACTCTCTTCCGGCCAATAATTTCAAGACAAATATGCCATACAGCCTCTACGAGCTCAACAAGATGAGTAAAGAGCAGCTCGAGAATCTCGCAAACGAATTAAACATCAAAGGAGCAAAAAAGATGGACAGTGAGTCCCTCGCCTTTGCAATCCTCGACACACAAGCACAAGCGGAATCCCTGAAAACTTCACAGGAAAAGACGACCAGAAAAAGAGGCCGTCCAAGGAAAGATGCAAGCCCTGCCAAAGAAAGCAACGAAGTGGCAGAAAGTGCTAAAGAAACTGAAAACCCGAGCGTTGAGACTCCAAAGAAATCCCGCTCACGCAAAAAATCCGACACCCCTGCCGAGGCTGTGCCTATAGACGAAAAGGCTTCAGGCGAAAGCTCCGCCCAGAGCGTGGATAAGGAGGATCAGGTCGGAGAAGCTGAAAACTCCCGCAGGCGCCGCCAGAGAAAACAGGGCAAGCCTCAGGATGAGCAGACACTGGAAGGCCAGGACCAGGCGGCCGAAACCGATTCCGCCAAGACAGCGGTAAGGCCTGTTTCCGACACCGACAGAATACTCCGCCAGGCTACCGAAAGGCAGAAGCAGAAACAACAGCAGCAACAGAACACCGAGCCCGCAAAGACCAACGAAGCACGCGAGCAGGCCCCCGCAGAAAGTCCGAAGGAGCACGACGACAGCGAAAAGATTTTCAACAACCGCCCGAACAATCAGGCAAAACAGTTCAGGCAGCGTCCGATCATTCCTGATTTCGAGGGCACGGTAGAAGCCACCGGAGTGCTTGAGATTATGCCTGACGGCTACGGGTTCCTCCGTTCGTCAGACTACAACTACCTCAACTCCCCTGACGATATCTATGTCTCACAGCAGCAGATAAAGATCAATGCCCTCAAGAGCGGCGACACCGTCATCGGTGAAATCCGCCCTCCGCGCGAAGGCGACAAATACTTCCCTCTCGTAAAGATCAAATATGTCAACGGACGCACTCCTGAGTTCATCCGCGACCGCGTGCCGTTCGACTTCCTCACCCCTCTCTTCCCCGAGGAGAAGTTCAACCTCCTTGGCAACGGACACGAGAACGATATGTCCTGCCGCATCGTTGATATGTTCTCCCCTATCGGAAAGGGTCAGCGAGGCCTGATCGTCGCCCAGCCGAAGACCGGTAAGACTATGCTCCTGAAGAGCATCGCCAACGCCATCGCCGACAACCATCCTGAGGTTTACGAGATAGTGCTCCTGATTGACGAGCGTCCTGAGGAAGTAACCGATATGGAGCGCAGTGTCAAGGCGGAAGTAGTTGCCTCAACCTTCGACGAACCGGCCGAGCACCACGTGAAGGTAGCCAATATGGTCATCGAGAAGGCTCGCAGACTCGTCGAGTGCGGCCACGACGTGGTCATCCTCCTTGACTCCCTGACCCGTCTGGCACGTGCCTACAACACGGTTCAGCCTGCATCCGGCAAGGTCCTCACCGGCGGTGTGGACGCCAATGCCCTCCAGAAGCCGAAGCGTTTCTTCGGCGCAGCCCGCAACATCGAAGGTGGCGGCTCGCTCACCATCCTGGCCACTGCCCTTACCGAAACCGGCTCCAAGATGGATGACGTGATCTTCGAGGAATTCAAGGGTACCGGCAATATGGAGCTCCAGCTCGACCGCAGCATCTCCAACAGGCGCATCTTCCCGGCAGTCAACATCCTTCTGTCCGGCACCCGCCGCGACGACCTGCTCTACGCAAGGGAGCAGAGCCAGAGAATCTGGATTCTGAGGAAACTGATAGCCGATATGAACCCTGTCGAGGCTATGAATTTCATCCTTCAGCAGATGGACACCTACAAGACCAACCAGGCCCTCCTGGACAATATGTCTTCGGTGTCGCCTCGTGACTCTAAATACTAGAATTATATGTTGGAACCCGGATTGAAAGGCAGGCAGGAGACCGTTGTGACCGAAGATCTCCTCGCCAGGAACATAGGCAGCGGCCTGGTAAAAGTCTATGCCACCGCAATGATGATTGCCCTCATCGAAAAGGCCGCCGTGTATTCGGTAGAGCCTTATCTTGAGGAGGGCCAGGGCACCGTAGGCACCCACGTCAACGTCTCCCACTGCTCAGCCACTCCCTTGGGGATGAAGGTCTGGGCAGAGACCGAGCTGATTGAGATAGACCGCCGCAAGCTGGTCTTCAAGGTTGCCGCCTACGATGAACGCGGCCTCATAGGCGAAGGCCTTCACGAGCGTTTCATCATCGACAACGAGCGCTTCCAGGCCAAGGCCGACTCCAAATAGCAGACTTACGAAGAGATGGACGGCGCACTCATACAGCTGATCCTTCCCCTCAAGCTGAACTGGCTCCCGACCTATAGGGCTGAGAGCAGCTTGAAGGCCGGAGATCGCGTGTATGCCAAATTTGCCGGCCGCGAATACGTAGGCGTTGTGTACCGCATCGGAGTGGAAAGCGGGCTGCCAGCCTCCAGGATAAGCACCCTGGAGCGGCGCGAATGCCCACTTCCCGCCATCAGCTCAGGGGAACTCCGCCTCTGGGAATTCATTTCCGAATACTATATGTGTACGCTGGGCGAGGTATATCGCGCAGCGTACCCTGTTTCCAAGATACGCAGCGAAAACAGTATCTCGGAGCGTCTGGGACGCCTCAAGGATTCTCTCGCCAAAGTTGAGCAGGACCTCACCCGGAAGCATCGCGACAATGTGCTCCAGAGGCTTCAGGCGCGACGCGACGAGCTCATCCGCAGCATTGAGCGGCTAAGCCGCCGCCCTGAGCCGAAAGAGCGCCCGCAGTCTGCCCCTCCCAAGCCGGAAGTCCTGCCGGGAACTATGCGCTGCCAGAGTTACCTGCCCCTTCTTGAGGCTGTGCTCGAAAGCGGCGACCAAGCCCTTGTGCTTGCACCCGAAAAGGCCTTCTGCGAGGCCCTGTACCGTAGCCTCTCCCCTCTTGGCGCTGACAGCGTCGAACTCTTCAGTTCCGAAAAGACTGCCGCCAGCCGCAACCGCATCGCCCAACGCCTGCGCAACTGCGAAAGCCTGGTGGCGCTCGGCACACGCAGCGCCGTCTTCCTCCCCTTCAGCCGGCTTAGCCTGATAATCGTCGATGACGAGCAGGACCCTTCCTTCAAGCAGACTGAGCCCGCACCGCGCTACAATGCGCGCGACCTCGCCGTCAAACTCGCGATGATCCACGGCTGCCGCATCATTCTCGGCAGCGCCTGCCCTTCGCTCGAAACCCATCTGAACTGCCTGAGCGGGCGTTACACCTTGCTTGAAGGCGCTTGGTCCGGAGCGCTTCCCGTCCCCGAAGTCATCGACATCGCCAGCGAGAGGCGCAAAAACGGAATGCTCGGCCCCCTGTCGCGCAAGCTCATCGCGCGCATCGCCGCCTGCCCCGAAGGCGTGATACTCCTGCACCGCTACGAAAAGAAGGAGGACGTCGAGCAGCAATGCTCTAAGCTCTTCCCCGAGCGGGACAACATACGCGTCGTGAGCCTCCAGGAGTTTAAAAGCGCGGGGCCTCAGGGAGCGCGTCTAGTTGGCGTTCTACAGGCTGACGCCCTCATCCGGAGCGATGATTTCCGTGCCGACGAGCGCTGCTGCCAGCTAGTGGCGATGCTCGGCTCCCTCTGTCCCGAAGTAGTCATCCAGACCGCCGTCGGGGAGCGTTTTTCAAACTTGCGCAGCAGTGAAGAGCTCCTTGCCGAGAGAAAGCGCTTCAATTTCCCGCCATATTCCCGTCTCGTGGAAATCCGCCGTCAGGGCAGCGCAGAGCTGCTCCGACGCGAATTCCTGCCCCGTGACTCCAGTCTTTCAAGCCGCAAGGCAGCACTTGCCGCCGACTTGGAAAGCAATTGCTACATAGATGTTGACCCAGTTTAATTGATATGAAGATAGTATTTCTCGATGCCGACACTCTCGGCGCAACTCCGACCTCGGAATTCGCAAGCCTCGGAGAATTCGTGTCCTACCCCACTTCGACCAGAGAGGAAGCTCTCGCCCGCGTAGGCAATTGCGACACGCTGATTATCAACAAGATAATAGTTGATGCCGCCCTAATGGACGCCGCGCCGAAACTCAAACTTATCTGCGTGACTGCAACCGGTGTCAATAATATCGACCTTGTCGAGGCCGAAAAGAGGGGCATCGCCGTGCGTAATGTCAGCGGCTACTCGACCGATTCCGTAGTGCAGTCGACCTTCGCTCACCTGCTCTCGCTGCTGGGCGACTCCCCTTACTTCGACGACTGCGTCAAGAGCGGCCGTTACTCATCAATGAGCATATTCTGCGACATCAGCCATCCTTACACCGAAATCGTCGGCAAGACCCTGGGCATCATCGGCTTGGGAACCATCGGCAAAAGGGTCGCCGCCATCGCCGGAATGTTCGGAATGAAAGTCATATATTACTCCACCTCAGGCACCTCCCACTGCAAGCTCTACCCAAGTGTGAGCCTTGACGAGTTGCTTGAAAGCTCGGATGTCGTGAGCATCCACGCCCCGCTCAACGAGCGCACCCGCTCACTGATCGGGCAGGCTCAGCTCGCAAAGATGAAGAAAAGCGCGCTGCTGCTCAACCTTGGCCGCGGAGGCATAGTTGACGAGGAAGCCCTCGCCTTCGCAGTTGACAACGGGGTCATCGCCGGCGCAGCCCTTGACGTGTTCGAGAAGGAGCCGCTGCCCGCTACAAGCCCGCTTCTGCACCTGCGCCACCCTGAGCGCTTCCGTTTCTCGCCTCACACCGCCTGGGCAAGCCGGGAAGCCCTCGCGAGACTGGTTTCGAAAGTCGCAGACAACATACGCAATTTCTACGGTTTGCAGGCTTGATTCAGGCATTTTTTTTGTATGTTTGTGGAGTACCAAGAAACTTCTTAACTATAATTATGAAACGGTTCATTCTTTCAACCTTGAGCCTGTGCCTGGCCTTGAGTGTCAGCGCACAGGATCCCAATTTCCACATTTTCCTCTGTTTCGGCCAATCCAATATGGAAGGTGCAGCCCGCCCCGAAACAATTGACTCCCTGAACATCAGCGACAACTACCTGGCTATGGCCGCCGTCGATTACAGAGACGGAAGCCGCAAGATGGGCAACTGGTACAAGGCCGTACCGCCCCTCTGCCGCTCAAACAACGGTCTCACCCCTGCAGACTGGTTCGGCAGAACTATGCTCGAACACTATCCTGAAGGCCACAAGGTCGGCGTGATCAACGTCGCCGTCGGAGGCATCAAGATCGAGGGCTTTATGAAGAACACTGTTGAAGAATACGCTGCCGGCGCCCAGGACTGGCTCAAGCCTTGGATTGCCGAATACGACAACAATCCTTACCAGAGGCTGGTCGATATGGCGCGCATCGCCCAGAAGGACGGCGTCATCGAAGGCATCCTGATGCACCAGGGAGAATCCAATTGGGATGACCCTGATTGGGCATCAAAGGTAAAATACGTCTATGAGACCCTCCTCGAGGACCTGGGCCTCAAGGCTGAGGATGTGCCTTTCATCATCGGTGAGGCAGTCAATGCCGATCGCGGTGGCACCAGCGCATCTGCAAACATCAACATCGACAATCTCCCCAAGACTATGCCGGCAGTCCGCGTGGTTTCCTCAAGCGGCCTGACCAACCTTCCTGACCACCTCCACTTCGATGCAGCCGGTTATCGCGAGATCGGACGCCGCTACGCAGCCCAGATGCTGGACGCCAAGGGTATGAAGGCCAACATCAAGCACGATGAAAGCCAGAAGACCGTGCCTTTCCTCGTCCACGAAAGGGTTGACAAGGCGACCTTCAACTACCTCG
>JAEDLO010000124.1 GCA_016295245.1 Bacteroidales bacterium
CCGGCGCGGCGCAGAGGTCAAGCACGCACACGGGCTCACCGCCGTTTTCCGCCAGCACCCGGCTGAGGCAGTCTCGGAATACCTTGCCCACGAACATCGCTGAGGAGTCCTGGACGTAGTAGCAGCCGGCGTGGAAGAGAGGGTCGAGGGTGAAGCTCGGGCGGCTCTCAAGTATGCGGCCGTAGGGGCTCCAGGGCACAAGCTTGCCTTCGGGACCTGCACAGCCCTTGAATGGATTGAGTCTTATTGAAACTGAAGCCTCCTGCATCAGAAGATATTGTCGGGCATATTCGGCATCTTGCCGTTGGAGGCGTCGGCCAGGCCGTCAACTATCTTGTCGAGCACGGTCTGAATCTTGCCGCCGAGCATCGTCTTCATCATGAAGTTGAGGTTGGCGTCGAGGTCGATGGAGAAATCGGTCTGGCCGGAGAGGGTGCCCGGCTCGAAGTGGAGCACGGCGACGAATTCCACCGGCGACTCGGCGCTGCCGATGCGGATGAGCCTGTAGGGCTGGCGTTCATCGACGCGCAGGCCGATGGTGAAACCCTGGATGGTCATACGCAGGCTGTCGTAGTCTGCGCTGATATCCACCTTGTCTTTATATTGCTCCGGAGCCAGTCTGGTGAAGTTGCGCATATCGGTAAATCCCATAAACAACTCCTCGGGGCTTCTGGACACCAAAGCGTGTTTGCTTGAGTAATGTGCTGTCATATACTTGAAAAATCACTACATTTGTGTCGCAAATATAGCAATTTTAATGCACAAGATATATTTCGAAAAGCGCTGCATAATAATATGTCACGAGGGTGAGAGCGCCCTGTCCGACCCCAATGCCGTGGAATTCCGCTTCGGGGAGTCGGTGAGCATCCATTCGCTGGTGGCGATGTTCAAGGCGGGCGAATCGCTCGGCAAGGTCTATATCCCTACCGACGACACGGAGTGGATGTACAGGAGGGTGTGCGCCGAGTTCAAGGAGGTGGAGGCCGCGGGTGGCCTCGTGTCCAACAGGCGCGGCGACCTGCTGCTCATCAACAGGAACGGGCTCTGGGACCTGCCTAAGGGCCATCGCGAGAAGGGCGAGAGCATCAGCACCACCGCCCTGCGCGAGGTCGCCGAGGAGACGGGCATCGACAAGTTGGAGCTGCGCTCTCTGATCTGCGTGACCGACCACTGCTACCTGCGTGACGGCATCTGGCACCTGAAGCACACCTGGTGGTACGATATGTATTATGACGCCCCGCTGGACCTCAGCCCCCAGAGGGAGGAGGACATCGCCAAGGCCGCCTGGATTGCGCGTTCCGGAGTGGCCGCTTTCGTCAAGAACAGCTATCCGTCCATCGCCGAAGTCTTCCGCGAAGCGAAAATCTGACGGCACGATGAAACTTTCACCTTCCTTTGTCCGTATAGTTCAAGTATATACTACCAAGGAGATAAAATGAAACTTTCCCAATTCGACTTCGAACTTCCTAAAGAGAAGATTGCGACCGAGCTGATGCCGATCGTCAACGACAAGATCCAGTGGAGAGACGAGTGCAAGCTTATGGTGCTTCACAAGGACAGCGGTGAAATCGAGCACCGCCTGTTCAAGGACGTCCTCGAATATTTCAATAAAGGTGACAGGATGGTGTTCAACGACACCAAGGTCTTCCCGGCCAAGCTTTATGGCAAGAAGGAGAAAACAGGAGCCGACATTATGGTCTTCCTGCTGCGCGAGCTCAACCGCGAGCAGCGCCTCTGGGACGTGATTGTCGAGCCGGCGCGCAAGATCCGCATCGGAAACAAGCTGTATTTCGGCGAGGACGAGAGTATGGTTGCCGAGGTCATCGACAACACCACCTCGAGGGGCAGGACCCTGCGTTTCCTCTATGACGGACCGTACGATGAGTTCAAGGAGGCCCTCTTCGCCCTGGGCAACACTCCTGTGCCGGAGTGGGTCAAGGAGAAGACCGACGAGAAGGACAAGGAGGAGTTCCAGACCGTCTTCGCAAAGAATGAGGGAGCCGTTTCGGCCCCGGCAGCCGGCCTGCATTTCAGCCGTGAGCTGCTAAACAGGATGATACTCGAGGATATTGAAAAGACCTTCATCACCGTCCATATGGGCATAGGCCACTTCCGCAGCGTCGATGTCGAGGATCTTTCCAAGCACAGGATGGACGGCGAGAGGATGATCATCACTCCTGAGGCCGCCGACGAGATCAACGCGACCAAGAAGGCCGGCCACAAGGTCTGCGCCGTGGGCATCACCGTCATCCGCGCCCTCGAGACCTATGTCACCACCGACAAGGAGGTAAGGCCGATTGACCACTGGACCAACAAGTTCATCTTCCCTCCTTACGAGTTCTCCATCCCTGACGCCTTCATCACCAACTTCCACCTTCCGGAATCGACGATGCTGATGACCGTCGCCGCCTTCGGTGGCTACGACAAGGTGATGCACGCCTACGAGGAAGCCCTCAAGAATGACTACAAGTTCGGTCCTTACGGTGACGCGATGCTTATAATTTAAGTTTTCAGGGTCGATATTCAAGTTTTCCGCCTCCGGTTTTGCTGCTTTGTGCGAAATTGGAGGCGGAAAACTTTTTTGGAATGGACAGTGAAAAACGAGCTATAGTCTGCGCAATCGCGCTCAACCGCATCTTCGGCTTCGAGCCCAAGTTCTCGCACAGCATCATCTCCGCCTTGGGCAGCGCCGAGGCGGTATTCGATATGGACAGGGAGCAGCTCGTCCAGATTTTCGGGCCATACAGCAAGTACAGGGACAAGATTTGCCCCGCAAGCGTGGAGCAGGCCGAGGAGGAGTATGAGAGCCTGCGGGAACGGGGCTTCCAGATGATGAGCATCTTCGACGGGGCCTACCCCGCCCTGCTCAAGGACTGCCCGGATGCGCCCCTGGTGCTGTATATCCGATCTCAGACGCCGACAACGGAGCTGTTCGGGAAGGCGCCCGCAGTCGCGGTCGTGGGAACGCGGGATATGAGCCCCTACGGCAGGGAGTGGTGTATGCGGCTGGTGGGAGAGCTTGCCCACGCCCCCGTCAAGCCGGTGATTGTCAGCGGTCTGGCGCTCGGAGTTGACATCACCGCCCACCTGAGCGCGCTGGATGCGGGCCTTGCGACCATCGCCGTGAGCCCCGTGGGGATTGACGAGGTGTACCCGAGATGCCACTCGAAGCACGCCGCCCGGATTGCCTCCAGC
>JAEDLO010000125.1 GCA_016295245.1 Bacteroidales bacterium
AAAGACAGAGCAAGAACCCCAAGATGCCTACAGGCGACATCGAAATCCGTCTGGAGTCGATAAATATCCTCAACAAGTCAGTAACCCCGCCGTTCACCATCGAGGAGAACAGCGACGGCGGCGAGGACCTCAGGGCCCGCTACCGCTATCTGGACCTCAGGAGGCCGCCGCTTCAGCGCGCCCTCGCCCTGCGTCACCGCCTCGCCCAGGAGATCCGCAGCTATCTGGACCGTCAGGGCTTTATGGAGATTGAGACCCCATACCTTATCAAGAGCACACCGGAAGGCGCACGCGACTTCGTCGTGCCTTCACGTATGAACCCGGGCTGCTTCTACGCCCTGCCTCAGAGCCCGCAGACCTTCAAGCAGCTGCTGATGGTCTCAGGCTATGACCGCTACTTCCAGATTGTACGCTGCTTCCGCGACGAGGACCTCAGGGCCGACCGCCAGCCGGAGTTCACCCAGATTGACTGCGAGATGAGCTTCGTTGACCAGGAGGATGTGCTCGCCACCTTCGAGGGTATGATGCGCCAGATGTTCAAGAACGCCCTTGGCGTGGACATCCCTGACCCGCTGCCGCGAATGAGCTGGTATGAGGCTATGGACAAGTACGGCTCCGACAAGCCGGACATCCGCTTCGCTATGACCATCAACGATGTGAGCGCTCTGGTGAAGGGCTGCGGCTTCAGCGTCTTCGATTCAGCCGAGTATATCGGCGCCATCTGCGTTTCCGGCTGCGCCGACTACACCCGCAAGCAGCTCGACGAGCTCACCGAGTGGGTGAAGCGCCCGCAGGTAGGCGCAAAGGGCCTCGTCTATGTGAAGCTCAACCACGACGGTTCAATCAAGTCAAGCATCGACAAGTTCTACACTCCTGAGCAGCTCTCCAAGGTGGCGGAAGCCTGCGGCGGCCGCGGCGGCGACCTGCTTCTGCTGCTCTGCGGCCCTAAGCGCAAGACCCAGACCCAGCTCGGCGTGCTGCGTATCGAGATGGGCAACCGCCTCGGCCTGAGGAACCCTAAGGACTTCGCTCCGCTCTGGGTAGTGGACTTCCCGCTCCTTGAGTGGGACGACGAGACTTCGCGCTTCTACGCGATGCACCACCCGTTCACCGCACCGAAGCCGGAGCACGAGCAGCTCTTCTACTCCGACAAGAAGGAAGACCTCGAGAAGGTCTGCGCCAACGCCTATGACTTCGTGCTCAACGGCACCGAGTTGGGCGGCGGCAGCATCCGTATCCACGATGCGGCAATGCAGCAGAGGATGTTCGAAGTGCTGGGCATCAGCAAGGAAGACGCCGAGTACAAGTTCGGCTTCATCATCAACGCCTTCAAGTTCGGAGCCCCGCCTCACGGAGGCCTTGCCTTCGGTTTCGACCGCGTCTGCGCCCTGTTCGGCGGCCAGGAGACCATCCGCGACTACATCGCCTTCCCTAAGAACAACCAGGGTCGCGACGTGATGATCGACTCTCCTTCACAAATCGACGCCGTCCAGATGGAAGAGCTCTTCCTTGAATCAACGTTCAAGGGAGGGGAGCAGCAGTGAAGATAAAACTCAGATACGACCTCAGCACCCACAACACCTTCCGTATGAAGGTGTCCTGCGGGTGCTTTGTCGAATACGAGACCGTCAAGGAGCTTGAGGGTCTGAACTTCGACAAGCTCCCCAAGCCGTTTCTCCACATAGGCGAGGGCAGCAACCTGCTCTTTACCGGCGATTTCCCGGGCACGGTCTTCCATTCGGCGATAGATATGATAAAGTATGTCGATATGGGCCTGGACGAGGTTCCCGTGATAGTCGGTGCCGGCGTGCGCTTTGACGATTTCGTCGCCCACAGCTGCCGCCACGGCCTCTGGGGCGCGGAAAACCTCTCCCTGATTCCGGGCGAGGTGGGCGCTTCGGCCGTCCAGAACATCGGCGCCTACGGCGTCGAGGCCGGCGACATCATCAAGGGCGTCGTGTGCTTCGACCTTCGGGAGCGCAAGAGCGTCAAGTTCACCCACGACGAGTGCCTCTTCGGCTACCGCGACTCCTTCTTCAAGAAGCCGGAAAACCGCGGCCGCTACATCGTCACCAGCGTGCTCTTCAGGCTTAGCCGCAAGCCCGTGCCGAAACTCGACTACAAGGGCGTCAGGGAGGCGGTCAGCGGCATCGAAGACCTCAGCTCCCAGGACGTGCGCGAAGCGATCATCAAGATCCGCAACGCCAAACTCCCCGATCCGGACCAGATCGGCAGCGCCGGCAGCTTCTTCAAGAACCCCGTAATCAGCGCGAATCAGTTCCGCCTCATCAGCCCTGACGGCTCGGCGCCGCACTACGAGCTGCCCGACGGCAGCATCAAGGTGCCAGCCGCGTATCTGATAGACAGCTGCGGCCTCAAGGGGGCCGAATGCGGCGGCGCGGCGGTTTACGAAAAGCAACCGCTGGTAATAATCAACAAGAGCGGCTGTGCGACGCCCCAGGACGTCCTTGAGCTCGAAAGGCGCATTGTCGAGACGGTGCGCGACCGCTATGGCGTAACACTCCACCCCGAGGTGGACCACATCTGATAAACAATGAGTTCATTCGTAATCGAAGGCGGACACCGCCTGAGCGGAAGCATCCGGGTCCAGGGAGCCAAGAACGAGGCTCTCCAGGTGATCAGCGCCGTCCTCCTGACGGCCGAAAGCGTGACCATCTCCAACGTGCCGGAGATACTTGACGTCCAGAACCTCATCGCCCTGCTTGAAGCCATAGGAGTGGCGGTGGAGCGCCTCGAAAAGGGAGTGTACCGCTTCTGCGCCGCAAACGTCAATGAATACTACATCCGCAGCGCCGATTTCGTGCAGCGTTGCGCCAAACTGCGCGGATCCGTGATGGTAGTGGGACCGCTGCTCGCGCGCTTCGGCAGCGCGTACTTCCCGAAGCCGGGCGGCGACAAGATAGGCCGCCGCAGGGTTGACACCCACATTGACGGCTTTATGCGCCTGGGGGCGAAGTGCTCCTACGACACCACCCGCCACGCCTACAACCTGACCTCCGGGAAGTCAATGAAGGGCTGCTATATGCTCCTCGACGAGGCTTCCGTGACCGGTACGGCCAACATCCTGATGGCTGCCTGCCTGAGCGAGGGCAAGACCACCATCTATAACGCCGCCTGTGAGCCATATGTCCAGCAGCTCTGCCGTATGCTCGTGTCGAT
>JAEDLO010000042.1 GCA_016295245.1 Bacteroidales bacterium
TGCCGTGACCGCATCTATTTCACTGGATAGTAAAGTTTTGTCATCCACCTACGCGCTTAACCCCTCTCAGAAGCACCTCTGAGGCACATTGGACTCAGGTAATTTGCACCCAGTCCACCCACAGCCAGCCAGCCGCACCCGCCACGCCCCAGCACATCCATCCGCCCCCAAGCGTGATTTTTCACTACCGCTTTGCGTGCCTGTCCGAATCTATGAAGGGGGAAATCTTTCGTCCTTCGCCTAACAAAACAAATATGGCTCAAAACCAATCAGTTAAGAGCCATATAAGGTGCCTCGGGCGGGAATCGAACCCGCACGGACATTTCTGTCCAAGGGATTTTAAGTCCCTCGTGTCTACCATTTCACCACCAAGGCGGGTAGGAACGCACAAAGATACTAAATCTTTTAGAAATATTTTTTCTCCTGACTGTTGAGGGCCACGAAGATGAATATCAGAATCGAGAAGGCCCAGAGCGATGAGCCTCCGTAACTGAGCAGCGGCAGAGGGATGCCGATTACCGGCATCAGGCCTATGGTCATTGCGATGTTGATGAACAGGTGCATAAACAGGCAGGACGACAGGCAATATCCGTATATCCGCGTGAAGGCCTCGCGGCTTTCTTCGGCGTCGGTGATTATTCTGTATATCAGCAGCACGTACAGGCATATCACTACCAGGCAGCCCAGGAAGCCCCATTCTTCGCCCACCGTGCAGAAGATGAAGTCGGTGCTCTGCTCGGGCACGAAGCCGTAGGAGGTCTGGGTGCCGCCCAGGAAGCCCTTGCCGCTGAAGCCGCCGGAGCCTATGGCTATCATCGACTGCCGGACGTTGTAGCCGACTCCCGCCGGGTCTTCCTTCATGCCGAGCAGTACCTCGATGCGCTTTCTCTGGTGGTCCTGCAGTACATTGTTGAAGATGAAGCCGGCGGCGAGGGTAAGCATCACGCTTGCAACCAGGACCAGCAGGGCCCCAAGCAAGGGGCCGCGTCCGAGTCGCCGGCGCTCCCTCTTGCTACGGTAGGCGGCGTAAAGCATATATATCAGGCACAGGCCTCCGGCCACGCTGCTTGCCACCCACCAGGAGGTCATCAGCGTCAGGATGAAGAGCAGAATCGCAAGGCCCAGCAGGACGATCCACCAGCCTGAGAGGCCCTCGCGGTAGAGGACGAAGATGAAGCCGACATAGACCAGGGCGGAGCCGGTCTCGCTTTCGGCGACTATGGCCAGCATCGGCAGGGCTATGGTCAGAGCCACTGTCAGGAAGTTCTTTCGTGTGGAGAGCTTGAAGCCCGGTCTGCTCATCACCAGGGCGAGCATCAGCGAAGTGGTTATCTTCGAAATCTCCGCCGGCTGGAACTTCACCGGTCCGAGCTCGAACCAGGAGTGTGAGCCTTTGACGTCCTTGCTGACAAAGATTACGAGCACCAGCAGGAAGAAGACAAACAGATAGGCCGGCGTCGAGATGGTCTCCCAGACCCTGGCGCTGATGACAAAGAGTATCAGGGCGTCAAGGGTGAAGGCCGTCATCATCCAGACGAATTGCTTGCCGCTGCGACAGCCCCAGTCGAAGATTGACGACGGCTCCATTGACTGGACCGAAGCATAGATGTTGATCCAGCCGATGAACACAAGCAGAAGGTAGCAGGCTATTATCCACCAGTCGATGGTGTTCTTGAGCCCGCGGTCCAGTTTGCTGGTTGATTTTCCTGCCGTTATCGCCATATACTAATAGAATCTAGTTGTAAGGAGCCTGTCTTCAAGGTATTTGCGGCCGGAGGAGATTTCTCCGGTCAGGTACTTCTCGACCATCAGGGATGCTACCGGCAGCGCCCAGGTAGCGCCGAAGCCCGCGTTCTCCACATAGGCGGCGACTGCAATCTTCGGGTCGTCTTTCGGGGCGAAGCAGATGAACACTGAGTTGTCCTTGCCGTGCGGGTTCTGGGCCGTGCCCGTCTTGCCGCATACGTCGATGCCCGGAATCTTTGCCGCAAGGGCCGTCGCTCCAGCAGTGCCGCCGCCGTTTACGGCCATATACATACCCTGGACGGCGTTTTCGAAGTGGCAGGTGTCAACCATAGTGTAGCGTTTCTGCTTGAAGCGTTCGTCGAGAGGCACGCCCTCCGACTCCTTGACGATGTGGGGGATGTAGTAGTAGCCGCGGTTGGCCACGATGGCCGCAAGGTTCGCTATCTGGAGCGGGGTTGCGCCGATTTCGCCCTGGCCGATGGAGAGCGAGACGATGGTCGGGAAACGCCAGCGGTTCTTGCCGTAAATCCTGTTGTAGTAGTCCGAGCTTGGGATGTTGCCGCCCAGCTCGGAAGGGAAGTCGCTGCCCAGAGGCTCGCCGAAGCCGAAACTCAGCACGTATTCGCGCCACTTGTCGAAGGCTTCCGAGATGGAGCCGTACTTGCGGTTTTCCAGCACATTCCTCATCACGAAGCAGAAGTAGCCGTTGCACGAGGTGGCTATGGCGTCAAGCAGCTTCAGGGGAGAGGAGTGCGCGTGGCAGCCGAGCTTGTGGTTGCCGCTGTAGTAGTAGCCGCTGTAGCAGGGATAGGCCATCGATGGCTCAAGAACCCCCTCCTGGAGGCCTATCAGGCCATTGATGAGCTTGAACACCGACCCCGGAGGGTATGAGGCCATCACGGTGCGGTTGAACATCGGCTTGCGCGGGTTGCTCGCGATTTCGCGGTAGTGCTTGCTGATGTCGGCGAGCACATCGACGTCTATGCCGGGGCTTGAGACCATCGCCAGGATTTCGCCTGTCTTGGGCTCGATCGCCACGACTGAACCCAGCTTGCCCTCCATCAGAATCTGCCCGTACTGCTGGAGATGGGCGTCGATGGTCGTATAGACATCCTTGCCGGGCACGGCCTCCTTGTCCTCTGCGCCGCCGGCAAAGGCTGACTGGACGCGGTTGCGCGAGTCGCGCAGGAAGATGTGGTAGCCCTTTTCGCCCCTGAGCTGCTCTTCGAGCATCGATTCAAGCCCCGTCTTGCCGGCGTAGTCGCCGGAGCGGTATTCGGGATGTTTCTTGATGTAGTCGCCGTCCACTTCGGAGATGTAGCCGAGGAGGTTGCCGCCGGCATTGAACGGGTAGTCCCTGACGCTTCGCACCTGGGCCTTGAAGCCCGGGAAGCGGAACTCCTGCTCAGCGAAGCGCAGATAGGCCTCGGAGTTAACCTGCTTGAGGAAGGTGAGGGTCTGGTAGCCGATGCGGCTGCGGTATTTTTTGTAGTATGCGGTCTTTTCGCGGATGAACTCGACGCTCACGCCGAGCGCTTCGCTCAGGGCGAGGGTGTCCAGTGAGGTGATTTCGCGCGGGGTGACGAGGATGTCGTAGCGCGTGCTGTTGGTCACAAGGGTCTCCCCGTTGCGGTCATAGATGACACCTCGCGGCGGATAGACATAGTTATAGACCATCGAGTTGTTCGACGCGTCAATCTTGTACTTCGGGTTGACAATCTGGATATAGAACAGCTTGCCCAGAAGTATCAGGGCAATTGCGGTCAGTCCGATGAGAAGTTTGTTTTTTCTGTTTACTTCCATTTGCTTGTCTGAGACTCGGAACAGAGGATGTAAACAATGAAGAATGATACCGGGGCGCTGACCAGAAGCGACACTCCGCCCTTGATGAGATTGAACCACAGGCTGCGAGTGCCGGCGCCGTCAACCCAGATGTAGATGAGCAGGAAGATGGCTGTGAGGATGGTCTCGGCGAGAAATATCTTGCCGGGGCTGTGCTTGCTGAAGGATAGGTTTTCCCCGCGCACGAACATCTCGCTGCCGAAAATCAGGCCCATCACGCTGCGGCGCACGAAGGCTACCGGCACCAGGGCGAGCGAGCACAGGCCGGGCACTCCGCAGAGCAGGTCCACGCACAGGCCAAGGATGAAGGCGAGCGGCATCGAATACAGGGCGCTGCGGTTGTGCGGCAGGGTGAGCATCATCGCCGGCAGCAGGGTCAGGGTCAGATACTGGCTGAAGTTGAAGAAGTTCCAGAGCAGAATCTGGGCAATGACCAGAAGCAGGAACTTGAAGGTGTATTCGTTCAGTCTCATAGTTTTCCCTCCCCTTTCTTTTCGAGTTCGGCTATGTCGAGCTTGTCCTTGAAGATTGTGACGGTAACGTAGCGCAGGCTCGAGAAGCTCTGGAAGAGCCGGACGTCGAGCTGGCGGGTGGAGCCGTCAACGAGTTTGGACCCGCGGCTGACTCCAACCGGCACGTCAGCAGGGAAGATGGTCGAAAGGCCGCTGGTGTAGAGCGTGTCGTTTTGGGCAATCGCAACGTGAGGGGCGATGTCCTTGGCGATGGCGCCGTCGCGGCTGCGTCCGTCCCAGACCACCGGGGTCAGCACGCCGTTGGAGGCGAGCCTTGCGCCGATGCTGAGCTTGTAGTTCATAAGGGTGAGGCCGTAGCTGTGGTGGCGGTCAACGGCGGTGACTATGCCCACCACGCCCTCGCTGGTGATGATGCCCGACTGCGGGAGCACTCCGTCTTCGGAGCCTTTGTTGAGGATGATGTAGTTGTGGGCGCTGTTGCGGCTCATCTTGACTACGGTCGCAGGCAGGTATTCGAAGTTCCGGTCCAGGCGGGGAGCGGAGTTGCGGCTTTCGACGCCTTTGGCCTCAAGCTGCTGATACTCCGAAAGCGAGCGCCTCAGGGCAGCGTTCTCGCTGATCAGGGAATCGTTCTGGGCAGAGAGGGAGAAGTGGTTTCGCAGGGTCTCGCCGCCGCCCCACAAGGCAGCTCTGACGCTCATCGCAGCGCGGTTCAGCCAGATGTTCTGGAGGGTGGAACTCCTGCGCAGGATAGCAAGAGCAGCAATCTCCAAAAAGAGGAAGATTGCCGCACTCAATACTATCGAAACCGTTGTCTTCCTCTGCATCTATCGCATCAGGAATGAGTATCTGTCAGTGTGTTTGAGAGCCTCGCAGGTGCCTCGCGCTACAGCGTGGAGAGGATCTTCCGCTACGTGGAACTCGATGTTCACCTTGTCCTGGAACCTCTTTGCAAGACCCCTGAGCAGGGATCCGCCGCCTGCCAGGTAGATGCCGTTCTCCACTATGTCGGAGTAGAGCTCAGGCGGAGTGTTCTCGAGGACGTGGAGGATGGAGGTCTCAATCTTGGCGATGGACTTGTCCAGACAGTGGGCGATCTCCTGGTGGGTGATGGTCGCCTCTACAGGGTGGGCGGTCATAAGGTTAGGTCCGCGCACCACGAACGGCTCCGGCGCCTCGTCGCCGAGGTCAGGAAGGACGGCGCCTACGGCAATCTTGATCTTCTCGGCAGTGATTTCGCCGACCTTGATATTGTGCTGCTGGCGCAGGTAGTACTGGATGTCGCTGGTGAAGACGTCTCCGGCTGTACGGATGCTGTCCTGCTGGACAAGGCCTCCGAGGGATATCACGGCGATCTCGGTGGTTCCGCCGCCTATGTCAACGACCATATTGCCCTGAGGGGCTTCGATGTCCAGACCGATACCCAGGGCGGAAGCCATAGGCTCGTAGATGAGATATACGTCGTGGCCGCCGGCGTGCTCGGAAGAGTCGCGTACGGCTCGGATTTCAACTTCGGTGGAGCCGGAAGGGATGCCGACCACCATCTTGAGGTTAGGGGTGAAGAGGCTGCGGTGCTGGCTGCTGACCTGCTTGATGAAGCCGCGAATCATCATCTCCGCAGCGTTGAAGTCAGCAATCACGCCGTCTCTCAGAGGCCTTACGGTCCTTATGCCCGGGTTTACCTTTTCGTGCATCAGCTTTGCTTTCTGGCCGAGGGCGATGCACTTGCCTGTATTGTTGTCAAGGGCTACGATGCTTGGCTCGTCGAGCACAATCTGACCGTTCTGGTAAATGACGGTGTTGGCGGTGCCCAAGTCAATTGCAAGCTCTTGGTTGAGAAATGAAAATGCCATAAAAATCCTAGGTGAAGGTTTAACTCACAAATATAATCAATTATTGTTCCATATAAAATATCTTTGTCTTCTCTAATTTCAAAACAGCACTGAAAAATGAAAGACTACATAGTTGGATTGGGAGAAATATTGTTTGATTGTCTCCCTGACGGAAAGAAACTTGGTGGAGCCCCTGCCAATTTCGCATATCACATAAGCAATTTCGGATTGGACGGCATCGCGGTTTCAGCGATCGGAAAGGATGCGGACGGAGCTCGGATCAAAGCCGAGCTCGAACCCAGAGGCCTGAAGTTTCATCTTGAAGAAGTGGATTATCCTACCGGAACTGTGCAGGTCTCGCTCTCGGGTAACGGCATCCCCCAGTATGACATCTGTCAGGGGGTTGCCTACGACAACATCCCCTGGACTCCTGAGATTGAGGAAATTGCAAAGAATGCAAGAGGAGTGTGCTTCGGTTCGCTTGCGCAGCGCAATGCCGTCAGCAGGAACACTATCCACAGATTTCTGGACACTATGTCTCCTATCGGAACCTTGAAGGTGTTCGATATCAATCTTCGCCAGAACTGGTATTCAAAGGAGGTTGTCGAGGAGTCGCTTAAAAAGTGCAATATCCTGAAACTTAATGATGAAGAAATCTGTACGGTATCCACACTACTGGGCTTCGACCCGGTTCCGGCCAAACCTGACGGGACGCCGCTCCAGCTTGTGGATTTCGAGGATCAGTGCCGCGGCATAATGAAGAAATATGAGCTGCAGATGATTATCCTGACTTGCGGCATCAACGGCTCTTATGTATTCTGTGAGGACGGAAGGGTCTCTTTCCAGCCTACTCCGGAAGTGAAGGTTGCCGATACCGTAGGCGCAGGCGATTCGTTCACCGGTTCATTTGTGGCGAGTCTTCTGAAAGGTTACGGCGTAGAGAAGGCCCACGAAAAGGCGGTGGCAATCTCTGCTTTCGTCTGCACCCGGAAAGGTGCTATGCCAATCGTCCCAGCAAGTATGTTGGAATAGAGTCGACCTCCTTGCAAATCCGATGATTAATATTACTTTTGCGGTGATTAATCATTCTGTATGGCAAGAGATAGATATGCGGTTTTTGTGGCCGGCGGAAGCGGCACGAGGATGGGCTCTGACATCCCGAAACAGTTCCTGCTTCTGGAGGGGAAACCTATACTCCAGCGCAGCATCGAAGCCTTTGTGGAGGCGGTGCCGGACCTGAAAATAATCGTCGTGCTGTCAAGGACTTGCATAGCTTACTGGAAAGAGTTGTGTCTGGCCTATTCCTTTGACGTTCCGCATCTTTTCGTGTCAGGCGGGCTGACTCGTTTCCACTCAGTGCGCAATGCCCTGGAGAAGGTGCCGGACGGCGCCCTCGTGGCCATCCACGACGGTGTGCGCCCTCTGATAAGCCCCGCCCTCGTCCGCACTCTCTTCGAAAAGGCCGAGACCTGCCCCGCGGTGATCCCGGTGATCCCGGTGACCGACACCCTGCGCTACCGCAATCCTGCCCTGGGGGATGCCGACCGCGAGGCTCTCGTGGCAGTGCAGACGCCCCAGATTTTCCACTCCGAGGCGTTGAAGGCCGCGTACAATCAGGCCTACGAGACAGCCTTCACCGATGATGGCAGCGTTGTCCGCAAATACGGAATACCTCTCACCCTGGAGGAGGGTGAGAGGTTCAATATCAAAATCACCACGCCGGAAGATCTTGTCCTGGCGTCGGCTATTCTTTCGTCACGATAGAGGAGCGGAAGCTCGTGGCCTTGTATTCGCTTACCCAGACCTCCCTGTCGAAGGCCTGGTCGAGCGAAATCATCGTGTCTGTCGACTGGACGTAAGGGATGCGCTGGATGGTGTTGATAAGGATGTGCATCAAGTGTTCGTTATTGATGCAAAAGGCCTTGACGAAGAGGGCGGCTTTTCCCGTAACGAAGTGACACTCAACGATTTCAGGGATGTGCCTAAGGGCGTTTACCACCTCTGGATACTTATTGTCCTCGGAAAGGCAGACGCTGATGAAGGCGCAGACGTTGAGGCCCAGTGCGGCCGGCTTGATGACCATCCTGGAGCCTGTGATGACTCCGGCGCTCTCAAGCTTGTGCACCCTCTGGTGGACGGCGGCTCCGGAAATGTTGCACTCCCTGGCTATCTCCAGGAAGGGAGTCCTGGCGTTGCTCACCAGTTTGGACAGGATTTTCCTGTCGATTTCGTCTATCTGGTAGGTCATCTCAAATGAATATTATCCGTTGCGTTTGCGGCCTGTGCGCTTCTGGCGGTTGGTAGGCTCGCTTTCGGCGATGATTTTCTTGCAGTCTTCAAGGCTGAGGGTGGTGGCGTCTGTGCCCTTTGGAATCTTGAAGTTGGATCCTGCGTGCTTGATGTATGGGCCGTAGCGTCCGTTGACGATGACGATGTCCTCATCGGTGAACTCGGCTATGTTGCTGCTCTGGCTGTTTGAGGCACTCTCGCTGATGAGCTCGATGCAGCGCTCCAGGCTGATGCGCAGAGGGTCTTCGCCGCGCGGAATGGAGATGTTGCGCTCGCCGTACTTGAGGTAAGGGCCGAAGCGTCCCTTGAAGGCCTTGATCTCAATGCCTTCGTATTCGCCTATAGAGCGTGGCAGCTGAAGCAGGCTGACGGCCTCTGCGAGCGTGATGCTTTCGATGAGCTGGCCGCGGCCGAGGCTTGCGAACTGCCTGTCCGCATCGTCGTTCTCACCTTTCTGGACATATGGGCCGTATTGGCCGAACTTGGCGTAGATGTTGCGCCCGTCAGCAGGGTCGGTACCCAGCAGGCGCTCGACGTGGCCTCCGAACTGGCCGTCCGAAGAAACGGCGCTGACCTTGGTCTGGAAAGGGGAGAAGAATTCGGCGATAACCTCGTTCCACTCGCGTTTTCCTTCCGCAATCTCGTCGAACTCCTTCTCGACATTGGCAGTGAAGTCGTAGTCCATAATCTGCGGGAAGTTCTCGACCAGATAGTCGCTTACTATGATGCCTATCTCCTGAGGCATCAGCTTGCCTTTTTCGGCGCCGATGCTTTCGTTCTTGACGCTTTGGGAGATGGTTGAACCCTTGAGGCTGAGGTTGGTGACGGCAACCTTGCTGCCCTCTTTGTCACCCTTGATGATGTAGCCGCGGGCGGTGGTCAGGGTGCTGATGGTAGGGGCGTAAGTTGAAGGCCTGCCGATGCCCAGCTCTTCGAGTTTCTTGACGAGGCTGGCCTCGGAGTACCTGTATGGCGGCTGGGTGAATTTGCATTCGGCGCTCAGTCCCTTCTCGACCACGCTGTCGCCAACGTGGAGCTCTGGCAGCACGGCGTTGCCCTCTTCGGCGGCGTCATCCTCGCTGCTTTCCATATAGACTTTCAGGAAGCCGTCGAAAAGGATTTCAGTGGCCTGGAAGCCGAACATCTCGCTTCTCTTGTCGGAAGCGACCTTGACGCTGGTGTTCAGGACCTTGGCGTCTTCCATCTGAGAGGCGATGGTCCTTTTCCAGATCAGCTCATAGAGCTTCTTTTCCTGGGCTGAGCCTTCGATGGAGGTATTCTCAATATAGGTAGGGCGGATGGCCTCGTGGGCCTCCTGCGCACCCTTGGAGCGAGTCTTGTATTGACGGGTGTGGGAGTACTGCTCGCCGTAGTTTTCGCAGATGTACTTCTTTGAAGTGCCGATGGCCAGGCTTGAGAGGTTGGTCGAGTCGGTACGCATATAGGTGATAAGACCCCTTTCGTAGAGCGACTGGGCGAGTCTCATCGTCAGGCTTACCGGGTATCGGAGCTTGCGGGAGGCCTCCTGCTGGAGGGTGGAGGTGGTAAACGGAGCGGCCGGGCTGCGGCTTCCCTGCTTCTTGTCAGCTGCGGCGACCTTGTAGTTGGCGCCTATGCTGTCTTCCAGGAAGGCCCTTGCCTGCTCGAGGCTGTCAAAGCGGGTGTCGAGGGTGCCCTTAACCTTGACTCCGGCGGCGTTGAAGATGCCTTCAACCTTGTAGTACGGGCTGCTCTTGAAGCCTATGATTTCCTTTTCCCTGTCCACTACGAGCCTCAGTGCGACGGACTGCACGCGTCCGGCGGACAGACCCCTCTGGATTTTCCTCCAGAGCACAGGGGAAAGCTTGTAGCCTACGATGCGGTCCAACACCCTTCGCGCCTGCTGGGCGTTCACCAGGTCGAGATTAATATCGCGCGGAGTCTCTATGGCCTTGAGTATGGCGTTCTTGGTGATTTCGTGGAAGACGATGCGGCGGGTGTTCTCTTTCTTGAGGCCGAGGGTCTCGAAAAGGTGCCAGGAAATGGCTTCTCCCTCGCGGTCTTCATCGGATGCGAGCCATACGGTATGGGCAGCCTGGGCTGCACTCTTGAGTTCGGAAACAAGTTTCTTCTTTTCAGCCGGGACAATATAGTCCGGCTTGAACCCGTTTTCAATGTCTATGCTCAGGTTGTTCTCCTGAAGATCCCTGATATGCCCCCGGCTGGACAGCACTTTAAAATCGTCTCCGAGAAACTTTTTGATCGTTCCGGCCTTTGCCGGAGACTCAACTATTACTAGATTCCCCTCCATATTCTGTCTGTTTCGTTTCGTTTTGGACTGCAAAGAAAAAAACAAACTCCGTAATTTTCAAAAATTTATCGCTAATTTTGTCTTTTGTATGAAAGAGACGACACGCAAAAAAGTTATAAAATGGTTCTGGATTCTGTTTTCAGCACCCTTCGCAATACTGCTCACAGCCCTGCTTCTGGTAGGTATCTTCGCCAAGATTCCTTCCTTTGAGGAGCTGGAGCATCCGGACAATAAACTCGCAACCCAGGTGATAGCCGAAAACGGCGAAATCCTTACCACCTTCCATATCGAGAACCGCACCTATGTAAGTTATGAGGAACTCTCCCCATACCTCGTCCAGGCTGCGGTCGCAACCGAAGATGCCCGCTTCTACCGGCACTCCGGCATTGATATGCAGAGCCTTGCGCGCGTGTTGGTCAAGACCATCCTCCTCCAGGATTCAAGCCAGGGCGGAGGCAGCACCATCACCCAGCAGCTGGCCAAGACCCTGTATCCGCGCCGCGAGGTCAAGAACAAGGTGTGGAGCAAGTTTGTGATGGTCGGCACCAAGCTCAAGGAGTGGATTACCGCCGTCAAGCTCGAGCGAGACTACACCAAGGAGGAGATTGTGGATATGTACCTCAACTCCATCTTCTTCGGCAGCGGCGCCTACGGCATCAAGGCCGCCTCGGAGACCTTCTTCGCCAAGGCACCGTCCGAACTGCTTGTCGAGGAGGCCGCCCTGCTCGTCGGTATGGTCAACAAGCCGACCCGCTACAACCCCGTCCTTCACCCTGAGCAGGCGCTCAACCGCCGCAACTTCGTCATAGGTCAGATGGAAAAGAGCGGCTACCTCACCAAGGCCGAGCGCGACTCCATCAGGCTGGTGCCTATCAATCTGAACTACCAGGTCCAGGACCACAACGCCGGCCGGGCCCCGTACTTCCGCGATATGCTCCGCCGCGATATGAACGCCCAGAAGCCGAAGCGCTCCAGCTACCAGTACGCCGAGGACTACTCCCAGGACTCGCTGCGCTGGCGCGAAGACCCGATTTACGGCTGGCTCAACAAAAACCTCAAGCCTGACGGCACCAAATATGACCTCGACCGCGACGGCCTGCGCATCTACACGACCATCAACTACAAGATGCAGCAATACGCCGAGGAGGCGGTTGCCGAGCATCTTGGCAAGAACCTCCAGCGCAGCTTCTTCCGCGAGCAGCGCAACAACCGCAACAAGCCTTTCGCGTCCGACGTGGACAGCAAGACCGTCAATATGCTTATGAGCCAGGCGCGCCGCTGGTCCGACCGCTACCGCCTCCAGAAGAAGGCCGGCGTGCCGGAAGAGGAAATCCTCGCCCAGTTCCGCAAGCCTGCCAAGATGCGCGTCTTCTCCTGGAACGCCAAGGGCTATGTCGATACCGTGATGACTCCGGACGACTCCATCCGCTACATCAAGTCCATCCTGCGCTGCGGCTTCGTCGCAATGGAGCCACACACAGGCTACGTCAAGGCCTACGTCGGCGGCCCTAACTACCGCTACTTCAAATATGACAACGTCCGCCAGGGCAAGCGCCAGGTCGGCTCGACCATCAAGCCTTTCCTCTACACCCTTGCGATGCAGGAGGGCCTCACCCCTTGCGACAAGGTTGTCAACCTCCCTCAGACCTTCGTGCTGGACAACGGAGACACCTGGACTCCGCGAAGCACCGACCGCCAGGAGTACATAGGCCAGACGGTTACCCTGCGCTGGGGCCTTGCCCACAGCTCCAACAACATCTCGGCCTTCCTGATGAAGGAGCTCGGCCCGGCTGCTTTCGTGAGGATGATCCACCAGATGGGCATCTCTTCCCACGTGGATGAAGTCTATTCGCTCTGCGTCGGCCCCGCTGACGTCTGCGTGTATGATATGGTCGCATCCTACAACACCTTCCCGTCACAGGGCACCTATGTCACCCCTCAGTATGTCACCCGCATTGAGGACAGCGACGGGCGCGTAATCAGCGAGTTCACCAACCTCAAGAGGGCGGCTATCTCCGAGCAGACGGCCTACCTGATGGTGAACCTGATGCAGGGCGTGGTCAACGAAGGTACGGGATCCCGCCTGCGCTCGGTTTACGGTCTGAAAGGCCAGATTTCCGGCAAGACCGGTACCACCAACGACAACTCCGACGGCTGGTTCATCGGCTACACGCCGAAGATTACCGCCGGCGTGTGGGTGGGAGGCGAGGACCGTCAGGTCCACTTCAACTCCCTCGCCCTGGGAAGCGGCTCGAACATGGCCCTGCCAATCTGGGGTATCTGGATGAAAAAATGCCTTGCCGACCCGACCATAGGCTGGTCAATGGAAGACGACAGCTTTGCGGTGCCTGCCGGCGGTACGCTGACCTTCGACTGCTCGGTTGAGGGCACCTTCCTCGGAGGTGGGGACAGCTATCAGGAGCCGGTCGAAGGCCAGGACAATGAAGAGGATTATTACTTTAACTAAGATATGAGCAAGTACCAGTCAATCGCGGTTATCTACGGCAGTGACTCTTCCGAGTGGGAAGTGTCCTGCCGCAGCGGTGAGTTCGTCGCCTCTCGCATAGACGCGGACAACTATGATGTGTTTGAGATTTTCGCGCGCTTCGGCAAATGGCAGCTCGTTGCCTGCCGCAAGAGGGGAGCGATGAGGGTGACCTTCCCTCAGGAAGCCCGCCCCGAGGTGGACAAGAACGACTTCTCAGTGAGCGTTCTGGGCGAAAAGGTAAAGTTTGACTACGCCTACGTCGTGCAGCACGGCGCTCCTGGCGAGAACGGTCAGCTCGAAGGCTATCTCGAAATGCTTTCCATCCCATACAGCACCTGCAGTTCGTTTGTCAGCGCCATCTCCTTCGACAAGTACGCCTGCAAATGCTGCATACGCGAACAGAATGTCGTAAAATGCGCTCCTGATGCCTTCGTGCGCAGGGGTATGGACCTTGAGGCCTTCGCCAAGGGCCCTGCAGCTGGACTCAAATACCCACTCTTCGTGAAGCCTACCCAGGGCGGCTCCAGCTTCGGAGTCACTATGGTAAAGGAGCCTGAGGAGCTGATTCCCGCCATCAATTACGCTTTCTCCGAAGACCCGACCGTTCTCGTTGAGGAAGGTCTGCACGGCCGTGAGTTTACCTGTGCAGCTTATTTTGACGGCAGTTCGGTAAAGGCCCTTCCTGTCATAGAGATAGTATCGGACAACGAATACTTCGACTACGATGCCAAGTACAACGGCCACAGCAAGGAAATCTGCCCTGCGCCGATAGATCAGGCCTGCTCGCAGATGATTCAGAACACGACCTGCGAAATCTACTCAAGAATGGGCTGCAAGGGAGTTGTCCGCATCGACTACATCAACACCGAAGACGGACTCTATTTTCTCGAGATTAACACGATTCCGGGTATGACCAGCGCCTCGTTGGTACCAAAAATGGTGCGCGCAGCAGGCCTCGACGTGACGGATTTCCTCACGACAATCATCGAGAATTCATAGCCCCGGTGCTTCTAAAAGATTTTATAAAAACGGCCTGTTCCCGCCTCGAAAACATCTACCCTCCAGAGGAGGGGAGGGCCATAGTATCCATACTCTGCAAGGAAAAACTGGGCTTTGAAAGTTATACTCATATAATTGAACCTCAAACACTTATCCCCGAAGAAGAGCTCGCAAACCTGCTTGAGG